>JAZGER010000215.1:0-4767 GCA_036478835.1 Gammaproteobacteria bacterium
ACCTTGCTAAATGAAGAGCAGGTATTAGGCTATCAGTTTGACGGTATCCGCTATGATTGTGGCAGCAAGCTGGGCTACCTGAAAGCGACAGTGGAGTATGCTTTGCAGCACCATGAGCTGGGCGATGAGTTCCGCGCTTATCTTAATGAACAGATGTTACAGATGAGACCGCAACTGGTTGGTTAAGGAAATTTGCAGTTGACCCAGGCGGCCTACTTTCGTATTATCTCGCCATCCATTTTCTGGATATTTCCCCGGTAGCTCAGTTGGTAGAGCGGATGACTGTTAATCATTAGGTCCCTGGTTCGAGCCCGGGCCGGGGAGCCATTTCTTCAGGGTATTCTGCCTCACCCGCCATTATTTCAAATTAGCTGCGAACAAGTTCTGAACCCTCTGGCGGATCACGTTGCCGATCGAAAACCAGAAAGTTTTCACTTACTTTATGAGGGATTTCTTTATTCGCAGCAGGGCATCGTCCAGAATTTCCATCGAAGTTGCAAATGAAAGCCGGATGTATCCGGCTGCACCGAATGCGCTGCCCGGCACCAGGGCAACGCCTGCAGTCTGGAGAAAATATTCAGCCAGTTCAACGTCATTAGAGACGCCATCCAGTTGAGCAATAATTTCACTACAATCTGGAAAAGTGTAAAAAGTCCCATCTGATGGCGTGCATTTGATGCCCGGTATTGCTCTGAGTTTTTCAAAAACAAAGTCATGCCGTTCTTTAAATGCTTTTAACATGGGAGTGAAGCAGCCCTGATCGCCATTTAATGCGGCAACGGCAGCGGCCTGGGAAATTGAGCAAGGGTTTGAAGTGCTTTGCGATTGCACTTTTTTCATGGCCTGAATCAGTGGTGCAGGGCCGCCAGCATACCCTATACGCCAGCCGGTCATGGCATATGCTTTGGATACACCATTAAGTACGATAGCACGAGGGAAAAGAGCAGGGCAGGCATTCACAATGTTTACAAAATCGCTATCAGTCCACTGAATATGCTCGTACATATCATCAGTTGCAACAAGGATTTGTGGATGCATCAATAACACTTCACCCAATGCGGCTAATTCACTTTTTGAATAAGCAACACCGGTAGGGTTCGATGGGCTATTAATAACAAATAATCGTGATTTTGGCGTGATTGCCGCTTCGAGTTGCTCAGCTGTGATCTTGAACTGCTGCTCAATACCCGCTTTAATAATCACCGGTTCCGCTTCAGCCAGACGAACCATATCGGGATAGGAAACCCAGTAAGGGGCGGGTATTAATACCTCGTCACCCGGATTGAGTAATGCCTGTGAAAGATTGTAAAAACTTTGTTTGCCGCCGCAAGAGACTAAAACCTCATCCATTTCAAATTTATGATCGTTGTCCCGAGCAAATTTGGCTATAATCGCCTGCCGAAGTTCGGGCGTCCCTTCCACAGCGGTATATCGGGTTTGCCCATTGAGAATAGCGGAAATTCCAGCCTGTTTGATGTGTTCAGGGGTGTCAAAGTCCGGTTCACCAACACCCAGGCTGATAATTTGTTCGCCCGCAGCTTTTAATTCGGCTGCACGAGCTGACACAGCGAGGGTTTGGGACGGTTTTACCCGTGAGATACGTTGCGCGAGCGTTATGTCTTTCACTGGAGTTTCTCTACAATAAATGGCCATATGAACCTAGCTTCCATCATACTGAATCTTACGGCGTAGCAAAATCCCTATGAGCAAGAAATTCACATTAAAAACGGATATGACCCCGGCAGGGGACCAACCGGCGGCGATAACGGCTTTGATCAAAGGGCTGCAAGATGGGCTCGCTCACCAGACATTGCTGGGCGTGACAGGCTCTGGAAAAACGTTTACCGTCGCCAATGTTATCCAGCAGGTTCAGCGACCTACGATCATTATGGCGCCGAATAAGACACTGGCGGCCCAGCTGTACGGGGAAATGAAAGAGTTTTTCCCGGAAAATGCGATTGAGTATTTTGTTTCCTATTACGATTATTATCAGCCAGAAGCCTACGTTCCAGCCTCAGATACTTTCATTGATAAAGATGCCTCGGTGAATGAACACATCGAGCAGATGCGACTTTCTGCAACCAAGGCGCTGCTGGAACGCCAGGATACGATTCTGGTCGCGAGTGTATCGGCTATCTATGGATTGGGTGATCCTCGTCAGTATCTGAAGATGATGTTACATCTTGATAGAGGTGAGCAGATTAGTCAGCGGAAAATACTTCGGCGGCTGGCTGAGCTGCAATACACGCGTAATGATGTCGAGTTGAGTCGAGCAAACTATCGGGTTCGCGGTGAAGTGATCGATGTGTTTCCTGCAGAGTCTGATCGTGAAGCGGTGCGTATCGAAATGTTTGATGATGAAATCGAGCAGCTTTCCTGGTTCGACCCCTTAACGGGAGAAGTTCTGCGACGCGTGCCCAGATTAACAATTTATCCAAAAAGCCATTACGTCACGCCCAGAGAAACATTGCTTGCTTCCATTGACCATATCAAGGAAGAGTTAAAAGAGCGCCTTATTTTTTTACGTGACCACGATAAACTGGTCGAAGCCCAGCGCCTCGAGCAGCGAACATTGTTTGATATTGAGATGATTTATGAGCTGGGCTATTGCTCCGGTATTGAAAACTACTCACGTTATTTATCAGGGCGCAACTCTGGTGAACCGCCGCCGACATTATTTGATTACCTGCCCGATAATGCCCTGCTGATTGTCGATGAGTCTCACGTCACCGTGCCGCAGATTGGTGCCATGTATAAAGGTGATCGCTCGCGAAAGGAAACGCTGGTTGACTACGGTTTTCGCCTGCCATCGGCCATGGATAACCGCCCCATGCGCTTTGATGAATGGGAACAGATTGCGCCGCAAATGATTTTTGTTTCCGCGACACCGAGTGTTTACGAAGCAGAGCACGCGGGTCAGATTGTCGAGCAGGTGGTTCGGCCTACCGGACTGGTTGATCCATTGATAGAAGTGCGTCCGGCCGTTACCCAGGTTGATAACCTGTTATCAGAAATCAGCGAGAGAACAGCGGTTCATGAGCGTGTCCTGGTGACTACGCTAACCAAACGCATGGCTGAAGATTTGACCGACTATCTGCAGGAGCACGGCGTTCGCGTTCGTTATCTGCATTCTGATATTGATACCGTTGAGCGTGTTGAAATCATTCGTGATTTGCGCCTGGGCGAATTCGACGTACTTGTAGGGATCAACCTGCTGCGAGAAGGTCTCGATATGCCAGAAGTTTCTCTCGTAGCTATCCTGGATGCGGACAAGGAAGGTTTCCTGAGGTCAGAACGATCCCTCATTCAGACCATTGGGCGCGCCGCACGAAATCTGAACGGAAAAGCCATTTTATACGCAGATAAGATCACCGGCTCCATGGAAAGGGCAATGAGTGAAACTGATCGACGCCGTGAAAAACAGCAACAGCATAATAAGGAACACGGTATCACACCAAAATCTGTTTCCAAGCGGATCTCTGATGTCATGGAAGGCGCCTATGCAAGCTCTGCAGCAGGGGCAAAGAAGTTTGCAAAAGTTGCTGATGAAATTGTTGAATATGCGTCACTATCATCAATTGAGCTGGCAAAGAAAATAAAAAGCCTGGAAACACAGATGCAGCAACATGCACAAAACCTTGAATTTGAAAAAGCGGCGAAACTGCGTGATGATATTCACCGTATTAAGGCAAAAAACCTTGGAATATAGCTGCTTCTGAAGGGTGCAAGCGCATTTGCAATGCGCCGTACTCTACCTCTGTTAGTATCTATACTAAATATTCCGCGACAATATGCCACACGCTCTGATAGCGTCTTCAGGGTAGACTATATAGCTACAAAAAATAGTAAACGGGATTGGAAAATGAAAAAAATTATAGCCTTTGTCGCTATCAGTATGTATGCAACAGCCGCTTTCAGTGAGGATCACTCTCAGCATCAACACTCGGACCATAGTGCAATCAACAGTTCAGTGCATCATTCACACGGTGCAGGCGAATGGATGTTTACCTATCAATATATGCAAATGAAAATGGAAGGCATGCGCGATGGAACGGATGACCTTAGTGATCAGGAAGTGCTTGCTGATTTTATGGTGACACCCACAGATATGACTATGGAAATGCACATGTTTTCTGTGATGTATGGTCTTTCGGATGATCTGACGGTGATGGCAATGTTGCCTTACCATAATAATGAAATGGCGCATGTCACCCGCATGGGAATGGGTTTTACGACACGCAGTGAAGGGGTCGGTGATGTAAAGTTGATTGGTCTGTACAACATGGAGAAAGACCAGGGCAGCCAGTTACAACTGAAGGTAGGTCTTAGTGTCCCAAGCGGTGATATTGATGCAAAGGATGATACGCCTGCAATGAAAAATGCACCGTTACCTTATCCCATGCAACTGGGTTCCGGGAGCTGGGACATTTTGCCAGGCATCATCTATTTCAACAGTCAACAAGACGTTGACTGGGGTGCGGAAGCAAATGCCATTATCCGATTGAATGACAACGATAATGATTACAGGCTGGGTAATCGCCTGGAGATTTCTGGCTGGGCCAGTAAGCCGCTCAATTCTGATCTAAGTGGGGTACTCAGGGTAAAAGGGCTGCTATGGGACAACATCGACGGCAACGATTCAAGACTGAATCCTGCAATGGTGCCGACTGCTGATCCAGATAATCAAGGCGGAAAACGCATTGACCTCTCAGCAGGTTTGCAGATTTCTCCAGTGAATGGAATGCTGAAAGGTCAAACATTCAGTGC
>JAZGER010000216.1:0-5620 GCA_036478835.1 Gammaproteobacteria bacterium
CGGATTTCGAATATGAATTCCAACTGGCAAGCATGAACCGCCGTCTGGCACCTGAAATCGAAACCCTGTTCATGACACCAGATGAACGCTATGCCTACGTATCCTCAAGTTTAGTAAGAGAAATTGCAGACCATGGCGGTGATGTTTCGCATTTTGTCCACGAAAAAGTTGTGGCTGCATTAAAAGCGCGTCTGGGATAATATTAACAGCTGCTTATATATTGTTTTACCGGAGTTTTTCTAATGGCCTTGATGATCACCGACGAATGCATCAACTGTGATGTCTGCGAACCGGAATGCCCCAACGGCGCGATTACTATGGGTGAAGAAATTTATATCATCGATCCGGCTCTGTGCACTGAATGTGTTGGTCACTATGATACCTCGCAATGTGTTGAAGTTTGTCCAGTTGATTGCATCCCGCTCAATCCAGACATCGTCGAGACTAAAGATGAGCTCATGGAAAAATATAAACAACTGACTGGAGAAGAAGCTTGATACTGAAAGCTATCCGATTAAAAAATATTTTCATAGGGCCCCTGATTGGGGCCTTTTTGTTGGTCGGCTGCACACCGGTCAAAGACAAGGTCAAAAACCCACAATCAGTGACACCATTGGCCAGCGCCGTTGCAACAGCACATCCACTGGCAACAAAAGCTGGAATAGACATTCTTAACCAGGGTGGTAACGCCTTTGATGCAGCCGTTGCAGTCAGTGCCGTATTAGCCGTTGTCGAACCCTACAGTTCAGGCATCGGTGGAGGTGGATTCTGGCTGCTGCACCGCGCAAGTGATCACAAACAAGTCATGATCGACGGCCGGGAGCGCGCACCATTGGCAGCAACCGAAACCCTGTATCAAGACAAGCAGGGCAATGTCATCCCAAAACTTTCTGTTGATGGTCCACTTGCAGCGGGTATACCGGGAGAACCGGCTGCCCTTGCGCACATTGCAAAACAATACGGACGCCTACCACTGCAAACCAGTCTGGCATCCGCCATTCGTGCTGCCCGTGAAGGTTTTAAAACAGATGCCTACTATCACCGCATGGCAACGTTCCGCCGTGACCTGCTCGCAAGCTGGCCCGATGCAGCAAAGCAGTTTCTTGATAACGGTAAAGTCCCCGCTATTGGAAGCCGCATCGTACAACCCGAACTTGCCGACACCTTGCAAGCACTCGCTGACCAGGGCCGGGATGGTTTTTACAAAGGCGAAATTGCAAAACGCCTGATAAAAGCTGTACGTGAAGCGGGCGGCATCTGGACGCAACAAGATCTGGACGCGTATCGAATTATCGAACGGTCACCGATAAAGTTCCGTTACAGAAATAACACCGTTGTTTCAGCTTCACCGCCCTCATCAGGGGGTGTCGCACTGGCAACGATGCTGAATATTCTCTCAGAGTATTCGCTCAACGAAATGAGCGCAGCAGAACGAACGCATTTAATTGTCGAAGCCATGCGCCGCGCCTACCGTGACCGCTCCGAATATCTGGGTGACTCCGACTTTGTCAACATACCCATCAAACGGCTAACAGATCCAGACTATGCAGCCGGTTTGCGAAAAACTATTCAACCAGAAAACGCCACACCCTCCAGCACGTTACCTGGCCAGCCGGATGCTTCATCGGGTCATCACACCACCCATTTTTCGATTCTGGACAAGGAAGGTAACCGGGTAGCTGCAACCCTCAGCATCAACTACCCATTCGGTTCAGGCTTTGTCGCCAAAGGCACCGGCGTGTTACTGAACGACGAAATGGACGACTTCTCCGCCAAACCCGGTGTGCCGAATGTCTACGGATTAGTCGGTGCAAAAGCCAATGCCATCGAACCGGGCAAACGGCCATTGTCCAGCATGAGCCCGACCTTTATCGAAACTGAAAACGGCATTGCCATTCTCGGCACACCGGGCGGCAGCCGTATCATCACGATGGCGCTACTAGGCATACTGGAATCAGAAAAAACCACTGACCCGAAAAAATGGGTAAGCCTGCCGCGCTTTCATCATCAATACCTGCCCGATGTCATCCAGCATGAAGCGGAAGCTTTTACGCAAGACACCACCGATGAATTACACCGGCTCAGTCATACGCTCAAGCAAGTCTCCAGCTACGGCAATATGCAGGCAGTATATTGGGACTATCAAACCGGCCAGGTTAAAGCAGCATCTGACCCGCGCGGCGTTGGTCAGGCCAGTGTTCATCAAGTGGACTGACGACACCCCTTTTGGAAATCGGGCGTGAAATATATCATGTAAATTGTAAATACTATTTACAATTTACATGATATAGGCTAACTTACTGTTATGTCTCTGATTCCTCGTTCGGCTCAAGCAGTACTCAAAAGCCTGGCCCAGTCCTATCCGGCGCTGGTTGTGACCGGCCCACGCCAATCAGGGAAAACAACCCTGACCCAGGCCGTCTTCCCTGATAAGCCGTATGTATCACTAGAAGACCTGGATAACCGTGAATTCGCAATCAATGACCCGCGTGGTTTTTTAAGCCGTTACCCACAGGGCGCCATACTGGATGAGGTGCAACGTGCGCCCGATCTGTTTTCCTATCTCCAGTCACGGCTGGATGCCGATAAAACGATGGGCTTGTTTATCCTCACCGGTTCACAGCAATTTGGACTGATCAGTGGTATTTCTCAAAGCCTGGCTGGGCGGGTTGCTAAAATCTCCCTCTTGCCCTTCAGTTATTCTGAATTGCAGAACGTAAAAAAAGCACCTGCAACGATTGAAGATCTGCTGTTCAACGGACTGTATCCGCCCATCTATGATCGTGGCCTGTCGCCCGCCATCTGGTATAACAACTATGTCGATACCTACCTTGAGCGCGATGTACGCCAACTAATTAATGTACGCGACCTGAGCAGCTTTCAGCGTTTTATCCGCATGTGTGCGGCGCGAACCGGGCAACTATTGAATTTATCCAGCCTGGCGAATGATTGCGGCATAACGCATAACACCGCCAAAGCCTGGATATCGGTACTGGAAGCCAGCTACATCGTCCACCTGCTGCAGCCCCATCATCAAAACTATAACAAGCGTCTGATCAAATCACCCAAACTCTATTTTTATGACACGGGCCTTGCCGCCTGGCTGCAAAATATTCAAAGCGCTGAACAACTTGCCACCCATCCGGCGCGTGGCCCGTTGTTTGAAACCTGGGTGGTATCGGAACTGCTGAAATACCGGTACAACCAGGCGTTATCCTCAAACCTGTATTTCTGGCGCGACAGCGCGGGTAATGAAGTGGATATACTCATTGAACAGGGCAACCAATTGTTGCCAGTAGAAATCAAATCCGGGCAGACACTGGTATCGGAGTTTTTCGATGGCGTGAAAAAATACATGGCGCTGGCAGGCGATGCATCCGCCAAGGCCGCCCTGGTCTATGGCGGTTCGCAGGCGCAAGAGCGAGACGCAATCAGCGTGTATCCCTGGCAACAGATCCATGAATTGTCCAACAGGCTCGGCGTTGGACAGGCTAGTGTTCATCCAGTGGGCTGACAACACCCCGGCCACCGCGATTGAGTACATGGGTTTAGATTATCGTGGTTGACACATCGGCATGACCTGACAGTCATGCATTACCTGTCCTTTGGCAGCTGATCCAAAGGACTAAAAGCACTGACACCCGGCCTGTCGAGTACATGCGTGTAGATCATCGTCGTTGACACATCGGCATGACCCAATAGCACCTGCACGGTGCGTATATCATGGTTTGCTTCAAGCAAGTGGGTTGCAAAGCAGTGGCGCAGCGTATGACAACCCACTCGTTTATTGATTTTACAAGCAATACTGGCGCGCTTGACCGCTTTTTGTAAAGCGCTTTCATGTAAGTGATGACGCCGTATTTTGCCACCGTGTGGGTCAACGGCAAGCCGTCCAGAAGGAAACAAAAACTGCCACTTCAATTCACGTCCTGCATTGGGATATTTGCGGTGGAGTGCGCCGGGTAACACAACCTCGCCATAACCTGCCTCGAGATCTTTTGTATGCAGCGCCTGTGCCTTGATGATCTGTGCTTTCAATTCAGCTACCAGCCTGTCAGGTAGCGGAACATAACGGTCTTTTTTGCCTTTCGCCTGGTGTACATGAATCCGCCCGTATTCAAAATCGATATCCTGGATCCGTAAGCGTATCACTTCCAACAGGCGCATCCCGGTTCCGTAAAGCAGAGAAGCGAGCAACTTATAAAGGCCATCAAGTTTATCGAGTAAAGCGGTTACTTCCTGACGGCTAAGGACTACAGGTAAATTACGCGGCCGCTTGGCGCGTATAAAGGAATCCAGTTCAGCCAACTCACGATTCAGCGTCTTACTATAGAGAAACACCAGAGCATTAAGTGCCTGGTTCTGCGTACTGGCGCTTACCTGACGGCGAATAGCAAGATAATCCAAAAAGGCCTTCACTTCCTGCGTTCCAGTCTGTTCGGGTGACAAATTCTTACAAAATAAAATGTAACGACAAGCCCACATCTCATAGCTTTGTTCAGTACGATAGGCATAACCTCTGCGTCGAATTTCACTGACTAACCGAACCAACAGATCGCGGTGATCAGCACGCACCTGCTGAAGTGGCCCTTCTCCTTTACGTTCCTTGATAAAAGTCAGTTCCTCTGGAGTCAGTTTTCTCGCAATACAAAATCCGTATAGCATCAATACGCTGCAGAAATTGCCAACTTTTTAACTGATTTTGGCGGCCTAGCACGTCGAAGTAGTGGTTGATATCGTCCGCAGTAAGTGTCTTGATCCTGCGCCCTTTTTGCGCCTTGATGAAATACTCGATATGCTTCACATACCACCGTCGGTGCTTTTCAGGAACGCCTGCTTTTGCCAGGCAACTCAGGTAGTTGCTAAAAAAACGAGAGGCTGCATCAGGTGAGCTAACGGGTACATCGGACATAGTGACCTCCTTGTCACATTAACAGGGCATCCAGCCCCGAAAGGGATTTGATTCAAACTATGCTATACCGAAAAAGCCATATACACAATATGCAGACGCCGCCTCCAACCCAATACGGCGTAAGCAGTCCATTACACTGTTAGGCTCACATGAAAGATACAAATGATTCATATGCTGTGAAAACACTTGAAGCTTGGTATCAGGCACAACTCGGAGAATTCAAAGAGCAATGTGTATCGAATAAGTTTAAAGATTCAGGGCATGGCTCTGCATCAGTACAATTAGAAACAAGTAAATATATAATAGACGTTTCAGCATGGAATCATGCTTCATGTCTAGATATTCAAATTCTTGAAATAGAATCAGAAGAAAGCACATTCCCTACTGTAGGTGACTGTGAAACAAAAATTATATTTGAAAAGCATCTTGAGTCATTTATGCGATGGTTTAACAATGAAAGTAACGAAAAAGCCTAACAAAAAGTTCAACTCTGACATGTTTTACAACGCGCCTTTTTGTGGCTTCGCTGCGCTCAATATTGCCACAAAAAAGCACGTTGTAAAACATGCAGGTTAACTTGGCGTTAGCTGCTTAAAAATGAAAGCAATATTATTAACTTTAATAATTATATTTCAAGCATCATGCTCCACATATGATCAAAATATTTCAATTAATAACATAACGCAGTCTCAAGAAATAATATTAAAA
>JAZGER010000217.1:0-3583 GCA_036478835.1 Gammaproteobacteria bacterium
GTGAGTATGATCATGCCAATGGCCACGGTGATCATCAGCTCTACAAGTGTGAATCCAGTTTGGGTTTGCATTTTCATAGTGTCATTGTTAACGGCAGTGGTGGCTTGTGTAAATCGAAAACCGATCAGTGTGGTGTTTTTCACGATAAACGGTCCCTGTGTTATCCATACAAATAAATTTGTTTAATTTTCATTGCACTATAGGGGATAGATGGGCGAAATCTTTAGTGGCGTATCGACTTGCTTTGCTGCGACAGTATTTTTTTGTCAGGTGTGCAGGGATATCTGTCTTCAGTGGGTAAAAAAATCAGTTTGAGGGAGTAGGGTGTTAAGAAGATAGCGACTGGAAAGAACAATACTTTAGTGATTATTTTATAGGTGGAATCAGGTTTTTCATCGAGCGATCAACCGGATGTTGTATTGTATTTATCTGAATAGATTTTGATTTCCACGCGGTAGTCACGTGGATTTCAATCGCGCCTGATTGCCGTGTTTTTGTTGTCCATTTTGTCAGGAAGGCGATGTTGTTATGCTGCTGAGTGGACGACCCATTTTCTGTCGAAACGGCGTGTGACAACTGTTCTGCTATTTCATCTGCCTTTGTGTAGATAAGTGAATGTGCAATTTCGAGTAATCGAGTGTCCTCTGTGATTTTCCAGGTGTTCAGTTGTAGCCTGGTGAGTGCAATGAAAGCAGTTGATATAATAAGTACAGTGATCAGGCTTTCCACCAGGGTAAGACCTTTCTGTTTTTTCGCCATTAGTAGTCAATCCAGGTGCCAGGCAGTTGAGGTGCATGTGTGATGGGGAATGCCAGCTTGTTTTCTAAGCCAGAATGACTGATATGTTCTAATGTGGCTGTTTTTCCTTCCAGGTGCGTATCGCTACTGAGGATGAGAGCGCCTTTCACTGTTCCCTGAATCAGAAGGGGATTGATAGAACAATCACCGGCATAAAAAACGAGACCGATAATGGTGACATTACCGGCGACTCCAGGGCAATTAAGTGCCGCTGGAATATAAAGTATTGCAGGGGATTCGAGACTGCCAAGTGATGTTTGCCAGGTGCCAGCGATTAAGTCTTCTGGCGTGGCGATGAGATACTGACGTTGGCTAATATCGACAATGATTGCCGCTTCAGTTTCTGCAAGTGTTTTGAATTCATCGAGTGAGACAGTAAACAGGCTGTCCCATAAATGCGTTGTTTGAAGTGCAATATTAGATATCTTCCCACCATGCAAATCAATTGAATCTGTCGCATGACAGGGTGTAGTGGCGGTGGAGAGAATGCTTTCAGGGTCATCTGATGTGCGATCAGGGTAGATCTGTGTATCGCCCAGAGAGGAGAGTAAACAGCCATTGATAACCAGAGGCGGGGTGTTTTCACCAAAATCGGTGAGTATGCCGTGAGGGCGTATTGCCACACTGCTTTTAATGGTTTGATCATTTGTGTCTTTGGTTTCAAGCTGTAGTGAAATAACTTTTGAAGATGCCGCTTTACGAAACAGCTGGATGTTAGCTGTCGATGTTGTGCTGATAAAATCAAGTATGTCAGGCGAGATTTCACTGTGCTGGTGATTACTATCAATGCCTTGCCAATCCAGTTCATCATAATGGCTTTCCAGGTAGACGGCTATTCCATCCAGTAAAGATTGTGTTTCCATATAGTTTTTTCTATAGCGTTGTTCATTGCCGCTTTCTATCAGGCTGAGTCGCTGAATATGTGTGACCGTCAGTGTTAGTAATGTTGTTATTGTTATCAGAATCAGGGTAATTGATAACGTTGCGAACCCGTTACATGGCTTATGTGAATAACGAGTCTTCATGGTGTTGCTGCAGTAAATAGTAGCTTGTCATTTTTAATGTGGATGGTTTTTGATGCGGTTACTTCTGCTATGTTGGAATCTTTACGGTGGGCAGACAGGGTAATGATCAGTTTTCGGCTCAATTGCTGATTGTGCCCTATTAAACAGGGGGCATCTGCTACCGATAAATTTTGGCACTGCGTTTCTAATAGTATCTGGAATTTTGAAACAATAATGGTTTTTTCTGTGAGCGCCTGCCAGCGACCACTGGAGCAGGTAAGCGGGCTCCCTGCATAGCGCATTTGAAGGGCTTTGTTTTTGAGGCGAAAACCGAGTTGTTCAACATTGCTAGCGTCAGTATCTTCAGTACAGCCAGCGCCACGACAGGTGCCGACGCCCACCTTTCCATTTTTGTTGATATCATAGCTATATAAAAGACAGGAGTCAGCAGGCTCACTCGTATAAGACTGGACGCGTAAATCATTGCCTGCTGTTTGAAACGGGTTTTCATGCAGTTGCTTATTTTCCTCGTCAAACGCCCAGTAGCCACTCCGCCTGATATCGATTTCCATCAGAAAGAGAATATCCTGAACGGTGTTGCGTAAATGATCCGTTTGCAGTTGCCTTGAAGTATGCGCGAATATTAAACTATGCATGTGGATCACACTGCCGACGGCCGCCAGGCTAATGCTGCTGGCGATCATGATTTCTATCAGGCTAAATCCCCGCTCTGACTTCAACATGGCGTATAGCCAGTAGTCTGACTGGAGCAGGTTCTAATGCGCCCCAGTGGGCTGACGATAACAGAGGCACTTTTCCCTGATGCCGTTGATAAAGTAATTCGGCCATTTCTTGCACTGCCGCGCAGGGGTGAGAATGCAATGCTCGGTTTATTTCCAAAGGCGACCTTATCCAGCTTTATGCGGCTGAAATCTGCCGATGAACCGCCTGAGCGATCACAGGCTTTAGATGTTTCTGTTGCTATGCTGTAGCACCAGTTTGAGCCCGTGTTCTGGAAGTTGATATACTGGTTTTGACCTGATTGAATAGCTAGAATTCGAGTTTTTCGAAAATCAGATGCGATGGCTTCGGTTGCAGACCGGAGTCTGGAAGTGTCTATATATTCTGCGAAAGAAGGGGCTGCAAGGCCTGCAAATATACTGGCTAATGCGAGCGTAATGATGAGCTCAAAGAGCGAGTAACCAGACTGCCTGTGATCATCCATGATCGGGCTCCTGTTTTTGAATCAATAATTGGTTTCGCTTCCTGCGAACATTAATTGTACGATAGATGGCGTTGTTTTGTCACGGACTGACAGAACTTATTGCAAAGGAGTGCAAAATGGATAGTGAAAATGGTTCAGGGTTTAGTTTGCTGGAAGTGCTGATTGTGTTAGCGATCATGGGTATTCTCGCGTCACTCACTGTGCCCGGCTACCAACAATCGGTACAGCAGAGTCGACGCGTGGATGCAGTTGCACTGTTGCTTGAACTGCAATTATCGCAGGCAAGGAATTTTGCTGAGCAGGGTGAATATAAAACCAGCTTTTCAGCGCTGGGTGGTACCCGGCAATCATTCTCAAATACGTATTACCAGCTGACGTTTATTTCTGCGGATAAGGATCATTGGGTGGTGGCAGCGACGCCTGCGGGTACTCAGGCGACTGATGCTTGTGGTGTGTTTGCAGTGGATGAAAAGGGTGCTGTTTATGGTGGCCGTTATGCGGTTGAAACGTGTTGGAATAAATAAATTATGTCGCTGGAGATAGCGTGCAGGATGTC
>JAZGER010000218.1:0-2970 GCA_036478835.1 Gammaproteobacteria bacterium
ATGATTGGTCATCAACACATAGGCATGAACATCACACGCGTATTTGCGGCAAGCCTCTTTCAGCTTTTCAAGATAAAACTGATAATCTTCATCCGCATAAAAAATGGGTTCACGATTATTGCCCCGCACAATCACATGTTGTGGTTGGCCGGGGATGACGAAGCGAGGCAGTCGTGCCATGATGTCGTTCTTTAGTTAACTAAAGCCAGAGTGTAGACCATCAGGAAGCAATAATCAATCGAGTCTGACCCCATTGATTGCGAAAGTGTAGTGCAGGGATAGTATTGTGAAGCAAGCGTCTTGCCCCCTATTTCTCGCTCATGATTTATTCACAAACCTTTCAATCAAATCTCTGATCTTTTCGATACAACCAGCTTGCCCAAAATAAAAACAAACACAGTCGGTCTCAAATTTTAATTCGGTGAAAACGTAACAGTCCTCATTAATAAAGTCATCAAATTCATCGGCCAACTCGGCATCATTGATTCTTAAAATTGCTCCATGCTCTTTAGTCTCTGAAATTTCAAATCTCGTATCCATAAGGCTATTTAACATTCTTCAATATATCCAATTCCTGCTGAGTTGGCAGACGTTTAAAGCCTTTACTTCCCGGTATCGCATTATCAAATTTAACTCGGTTTAATGCACCAGAGGGAGCCTTAGGGTGTGTATTTGGCACGAACGCTTTAACACGTTGTGGTGTAATATCAATTATAGACCCATCTGGCCTTGTGGTTCGAATCGCTTTATCACCAGCACGAGTAGTTCGGACAACAGCATTTCCTCCACTCTTTGCAACAGTCAAAGAAGCCCGCCACTGCGCCAACTTCCCTACCGCAAATGTCCCAAAAGCCCTTGCGACAGTAACTGTCGCTGTAATCGCAGGACCAAGCAAAGGACCGATATTATTACTGAGTGGTATCTCAACTTCAATCGGAGGCCCCTGCATATACTCCTGATATTCGCCATATACCCCAATAGCACTGCCCACCAAATACCCAAACGCCGCACTCTTCGCCCCATTGGCAAACTTGCCACCGCCCATCACTGACATAGTGCCGGCAAGGACACTCGTTGCCTTTTTACCACTCAATTGATAAGCAGGCAGAAACCTATCGCCCGCTTATCATGGATATTGGTTTATGCAGACACTAAACTTCTACCAACAACAATCTAAGAGACCAAGTCGGCACTATCGCCTGGCAGCTTCATTTCTTGTGAATCTAATGGGGCCCTGATTTTCCGGGTGTTTACCAGTTTTATCCTGATAAAACAACTGAATGATCATCAGGTCTTTATCGATATCACCTGTTGGTGTGAAAAAACTGCCAATGCCAAGTTGTTTTTTGTCGTAGTCAATATACCCTAATGCAATGGGCACCTTAGCCTGCAGCGCTATATAATAGAAGCCTGTGCGCCAACACTCAGTTCTGGAACGTGTTCCCTCTGGGGCGATCGTTAAAATAATCGCCTTGCTAGATTTAATTAACTGCACCGTTTGCTCGATAAACCCACCGCTTGCATTTCGATTAAGTGGGATACCCCCCATCGCTCGAAACAGCCTGGAAACAGGCCAGACGAACAGCGTGTGTTTTCCTACCCAGTTAAAACGCAAGCCAGTCGAGAAAAAGAAAAGCATGGCAAATGGGAAGTCCCAGTTTGATGTATGCGGTGCTCCCACTAGTACATATTTATCGACTTCAGGCAGTGTTAGATCAGCATGCCAGCCAAGCCTTTTGAGTAACCATTTTGCAAATGTATCCAGCATTATTTATACACAACCTTGACGTGCTTCTCACCTGCCAGGCTACGCAATCGATGCAATAGTTCGTCGGTAGGGTGGACAAACCAGTCGTTACCCAGGGTGATTTTTGCCGTTGCTGAGGCGGTATGGTAAGACAACCCTACCGGACACTGTCCTTCACAAAAGGGTTTCAACGTTGATTCAAGCGTCTGAATAAAGTCAACAGGAATATCGGGCTGTTTAAGATTTAGCAGAACGCTTTTTGCAAACACTTCGCGCGCCTGGTCAATGTCGTAAATATGCTCCGCACTCATTCTCATATTGCCCGAGTATTCATCTCGGCCGAGCTTGCCTTCTACGACAAGAACGTTATCATTTGCCAATAAGGCTTCGTAGCGTGCATACACTTTTGTGAAGATACATATCTCCATTCTTGCTGTCTGGTCGTCGAGTGTCAGAAAAGCAATTTTACCGCCGCTTTGCGTCGGCCTGGTTCGGATTTCAACCACAAGCCCCGCAATGACCACAGCCCTGTCACGCCCTCGCCCCCCAGCAGAGTCTTCACTCGCCATCCTCGATAGTGGTCCGCTGACAATTTGAGATAACTCCTTTCTATAGCTATCAATTGGGTGGCGCGTTAAATATAAACCAAGGGTGGCTTTTTCATCAGCCATCCATTGTTGATCATCACACTCAGGGAGCACTTCAGCTTCTGATGTTTCCTTTTCCTGAATGGCGCCGCCAAACAAATCGGTTTGTCCCGTGCTGGCATCACGCAAATGCTGAGCGGCTGACTTAATCGCATCCGGCAACTGGGACATTAAAGTTGCACGGTTTTCACCTAGCGCATCCAACGCACCTGAGCGAATCATGGCCTCATAAACTCGACGAGTAATCCGGTAGGACTCAGCTCGCTGACATAAATTAATCAGGGACGTGAAGAGGCCTTCGTGATTTCTTTCCTGAATAAGGTTGCTAATGACGGATTCTCCGACACCCTTAATTGCACCCAGGCCATAAAGAATTGTATCGTCGCCTTTCACCGTAAAAGCATAGCCGGATTCATTGATAGCCGGTGAGTCTACTTTTATTTTCATCGACCGGCATTCGTCAATCAATAAAACAATCTTATCCGTGTTATCCATATCAGCAGATAACACGGCCGCCATAAAGGCGGCTGGAAAATGCGCTTTCAGCCAGGATGTCTGGTAGGAAATTAAGGCATA
>JAZGER010000219.1:0-3804 GCA_036478835.1 Gammaproteobacteria bacterium
TTTGTGAAGGAATTGTTTTCGATAAATGACTGATTAAATAAAAAGTTAGGCTTGCTCCCTGTTAAATGGTATGAACAGAACCTTCTCTATAGCTAAAGATAATGGATATATTTCCGCTTAATTGTTACTTATGAATATGGCGACTATTGCACTTACTCAACAATCGTTGCAGCATCGACTGCGCGCGGTTAGCGGTTCCCCGCTGCTTATTCCTGCTGTCAATTTCTTGTTAATCATGTGGTTAGCCTGGCTGCTGGCCAGGTTGAGCTGGGCGGTTCTGGCGACTCAGCAAGAGACTGTTGCAAATAATGTGACCGGGGTCACAACATCAGTAGTTCAACCTTCGCGCCAGCCAGTGTATAATGGTGCCAAAATAGCAAGCTGGCACTTGATGGGAGAAGCAAAAGAGCCCGTAAAAAGGGTCGCGCCAGTGAAAAAAGCGCCTACGAGCGCGCCAGATACCCGTTTAAATCTTACATTAAGTGGCATTTTTGCGACTGAAGAGGGTGGTAACGCACTCGCAATTATTGGCGAGCCGAGAGGTGGCGAAGAGAGCTATTCTGTCGGCGATCCAGTGCCAGGTGGTGCTTCGTTATATGAGGTCCACGCAGACCGGGTAATACTGGAAAGGAACGGTGGCTACGAAACTTTACGGCTGCCACAAAATCGAACGTCCAGGAATGGTTCGTCAAATACTAGAGGAAGGTCGTCTCAATCGCGGCCTTCTGCTCGAAGCCGTTCACCTCAGGGTAAACGCAATCAGGCCTTAGGAAAATACCGGGACAGGATTAAGAAAAACCCAACGTCATTTACGGATTATGTACGCCCGGTGCCTGTCAGGGAAAATGGAAAATTTGTTGGTTTCAGGCTGCAGGAGGGCAATACGGCGGGCGCTCTTGATGACCTTGGTTTGCAGGCTGGCGACGTTGTGACGCAAATTAATGGCGTTGTTCTGGATAGTCCATCCAAGGGAATGCAGGCGATGAGATCGCTGAATAATAGTGGTAGTAATATTAATTTAACAGTGATGAGAAGTGGCGGAGAAATATCGCTTAATTTTGCATTACCAACACAATAGAAGATATCGATGAATATGTTAGTCCGTTCTTTCAATGAGGAGTCGAACAGTGAATAAAAAAATAACAAGAATCACGCATCGTAATTTACTCAGCAGCTGGTTCTTAGTTGTGAGTCTTTTTCTGAGCTTACCACTGGCAGCTCAGACAATTACCCTGAACCTGAAAGACGCTGATATCAGTGCACTGATCGGCACGGTGGCTGAGGTCACCGGTAAAAACTTTATCGTTGATCCACGGGTCAAGGGAAAGGTAACTGTTGTTTCGTCACGTCCTATGGACAGTGCAGAAGTTTACCAGGTGTTTCTTTCCATCCTGAGGGTGCATGGTTTTGCAGCAGTAGAGAGTGGGGAAGTCACAAAAATCCTTCCAGACGTGAATGCCAAGCAGGACAGCATTCCGAATGCGACCGCGAACAATCCGGGCCGTGGTGATGAGATGGTCACGCGTGTTGTGCAGGTGGATAATGTCGCCGCCGCCCAACTGGTTCCGATTTTGCGACCTTTAGTACCGCAGCAGGGACATTTGGCCGCTTACCCTGCAACCAACGTGTTGATTATTTCTGACCGGGCGCAAAATGTGAGCCGCCTCATCGACATCATCGAACGCATAGACAAGGTGAGTGATAGCGAAATCGAGGTCATTCGTCTTGAGCATGCTTCTGCTGCTGAGGTGGTTCGCGTGTTGACGGCGATTACAAGAAAGACACCCGGACAGGGACAGGCAATGAAGTCTTCCGGGACGCTGGTAGCTGATGAGCGGACTAATAGTATTTTGCTGGGTGGAGAGCGTTCGAACCGTTTACGCATGCGAGCAATTATTTCGCATCTGGATACACCGCTTGAACGCGGGGGTAATACAAAAGTTATCTACCTCAAATACGCCAAGGCAAAAGATATTATTGAAGTGTTAAAAGGTGTTGGTAAAACCCAGACGGAAGAAGCGAAAGCCAAAAATGCCGGTCAGGCGGCTCAGGGTTCTGCAAAAAATCTGGACATCCAGGCAGATGAAGCAACCAATGCCCTGGTTATTACTGCACCACCTGCGTTAATGATGTCTCTGGAGTCGGTTATCCGGCAGCTCGATATTAGGCGTGCCCAGATTCTTGTTGATGCCGTGATCGCTGAAGTCCGACTGGATCGAGCCCGGCAGTTAGGTGTTCAGTGGGTGGCCAATGATCCATCAGGCAGTGGTATTAGTCCCCTCGGCGGTACTAATTTCACGAATGTCGGTAATAGCACGAGCAGTATTGCTGCGGCGATAGCCGGTAGGGCTGTAGATGGCGCGACAAGCATTGGTCTTGCCCCCGGTTTGCTGCTGGCTGGCGCTAGTTTGAGTAATGGGACCCTGGATTTTGCAGCGGTTATTCAGGCGCTGGCGGCAGATACCGATGTCAATATTTTGTCTACGCCGTCCCTGGTGACGCTGGATAATGAAGAAGCTGAATTTGTGGTTGGACAGAGTGTGCCCTTTGTGACGGGATCATTTTCGTCGACCAGTAATAGTGCGACTAATCCTTTCCAGACCATTCAAAGGGAAGATGTTGGAATTACACTGAAAGTGACGCCTCAAATTAATGAGGGCGATGCCATCATACTGGATATTGAGCAGGAGATATCCAGTGTAAATGAAAATGCAGAAGCCGTTGATACGGTGACAAACAAACGCTCAATAAAAACCAATGTGCTTGTTGAAGATGGCCAGACGTTGGTACTTGGTGGTCTGATTCAGGATGAAGTCACACAAGGGCAGCAAAAAGTTCCCCTGCTGGGTGATATTCCGATTATAGGTGCTCTGTTCCGTTCGAAAACCACCAGCCACAAGAAAACCAATTTAATGGTGTTTATCCACCCAACGATTCTACGCGACAGGGCTGTGGCAAACCGGTTGTCCTCACGTAAATACAATATGATGCGTGGCAGACAAATCGAATCGTTTAGCAAGGATATTTCATTAATACCTGGTGAAACAGGCCCGCAATTACCGCCATTAGAAAATATCGATAATTTGCCGGCTGCCCTTGAGAAAGCTCAGGAATTCATTCTTCCTGCTGATAAACGCGTAGATGCTGAAGTCGAACTTGATTTTGAGGATCCGTAATGACTGAGGCGGCAATCCCTGAAGTTGCCTCCGACCAGGACGCAGAACAGCCTGTTCCGGTAGCGTTTGTACGGCCTTCATTCGCCTTTGCGAAACGCCATGGCGTACTGGTTTCAGAGCTTGAGCCTGACCTGGCGCGCGTGGTTCTCAATACGAAGGCTGACCCACAGGCGCTTGTTGAGTTAAAACGTTTACTGAAACGTCCCATGAAGCTTGAGCGTGTCGATGATGCACGCTTCGATGCATTGCTGGCCTCTGTCTACGAGCAGGACAGTAATCAGGCAATGCAGATGATGGGTGAAATGGATGATCTCGATCTATTTCAGATTGCCCAGGCGATGCCTGAAACCGAAGATTTGCTGGAAAGCGAAGATGACGCGCCTATTATTCGTTTGATTAATGCTTTGCTGACTGAAGCCATTAAGGAAAACGCGTCTGACATCCATATCGAACCCTTTGAAAGTCGATTAGTCGTGCGTTTTCGTGTTGACGGTGTATTGCGAGAAGTCCTGCAGCCGCAACGTGTACTGGCACCCCTTCTTGTGTCTCGTATCAAGGTCATGGCAAAACTGGATATCGCTGAAAAGCGACTGCCTCAGGATGGTCGCATTTCCTTACGTGTTGCCGG
>JAZGER010000220.1:0-14789 GCA_036478835.1 Gammaproteobacteria bacterium
CAATCATGCCCGCATTTTTTAGATAGCGTTCTAACAACTGATTTCCATCAGTCCATTCGGGTGATACAGGGTATAATATGAGAGAAGCCATGTGGCCGTCTGCCGTCTCTTAACGTCTACTAACGAGTCGAGCCAGACTGCTCCCAGCTAAAGGCGCAATCAAGATGCGAGCGAACCGAAATCAGACCGATCATCCCATCTTCAATCATTGTCGCTAATGGCGTCCGCTGGCGAAATCGCTTGTTCGGTTTATGCATCCAGAGCTGGCCCATTTTCCGACTAAAAGGGAAGGTTGTTCGTAAGGCGTCAGCTATGGAAATTAAGTGTTCGATACGCAACATGACGTCTTTTTCGTCCGGGAATGCGCGCTCATCACGCATCCGTTTTAATTCCCGGGCGGGGACGCCGGTGATTCCGAGGATGGCCAACTGGTCGTTGCCCGAGATTTTCCAGCCATCCAGCATATTGAGGATTCCGCGCGTGAGCTCAAGGCGTTCTTCGTGTGTCATTTCTTTCATATATAACCCCTTTCAGTACCCCCTATAATAACATATCCGGGCAATTGCCAGATCCTCCCTGTGTACGTGCTGAATTCTGCTGGATTAACTGAATATTCAAGTCAGTTAAAAGCGCCGGATTTGATCAATAAAGAGTTGCTGCTCAATCAAGCCATGCGCTAACAGCCAGTGCCTGGCAACCTGCATCGCTGCCTGTGGGCCAGTGATATACACATCAAACCCACTCAGATCCGGATGATCATCAGTCACTCGTGAGGCGGCTTGCACCAACGCATTTTGTGCCTGATTCAGATCATCTTTTGTTTCCTCAGACGCCATTGCACAAACGGGGATATAACTAAAATTATCGAGTGCATCCTGCCAGGAATAACAATAGTTTTCCAGATAATGTGCACGCTTATAAGGCATCACCCAGTACAGGGTGATGGCCTGCGGTATGTCCAGAGAGACTGCGTGCTCGATCAGGCTTTTGATGGATGAAAACCCGGTATCGAACGCCAGGAAAATAATCGGTCGTTGCGATGTTTCATCCAGCACAAAACCACCAAATGGCCCCTCTACTTTAATTTTTTCACGCGGCCTGACTTGGTTAAACAGGTAATCTGAGAAGCTATCGCCTTCAATCTGCCGCTGATGTATCTGCAAAAACATACCATTACAGGGGCAGCTCGCGATGGATTTATTTCTGGGAGATAAACCCGGAATATTGATAGTGACATGTTGTCCAGCGAGAAATCGCAAAGTCTGACTTCTGGGTGTCCTCAGCGTCAACACGGTAATATCTTGTTGTGGATTTTCAACACTGGATACCTGCGTCGTGAGTTCCTGTACTGGGATATCCGCGATACTCCCCGCCTCTGAAGCCTCGACAACAATGTCATCAATAATTCTCGCACGGCAGAGCAACACCTGTCCCTGCGCCTTTTCAGTCGTGCTCAGAACGTAGTCATGGTGTTGTATTTCGTGGATAGTACCTTCCAGCAACCGCGCCCTGCATTCGCCGCAGGTTCCATTGCTACAATGGTAATTCAGATTTAATCCGGAACGTAATGCCGCTTCGAGCACCGTCTCATCCGGCTCAACGGTATAGCTGTGGCCACTGGGTTGGAGTGTTACTTTAGCTGTCACGGATATTATCCTTTCGGGTTCTTTATGGTAAGCTCCTGTTCGCTCGTCGGAGCAACTTTATACCCTTGATTACACATCTGTACAAAATGTAGTCAACCTAACACGTTTTCAGCCGGAAATTAAAATTTATACCATAATCACTTATGGAAAGGAGCTTATAAAAATGAAACTACTATCGAAACTTGGACTGGCCTCATTACTGATCGCGGCTAGTTATTCATCTTTTGCCGATACGGTTACCCTGAACAATGGTGATCGTTTAACCGGCACCGTTGTCGAACAGGCAGGCGGCAAGCTAACGATTGATACACCTTATGCCGGATCAGTGAGCGTCAATGCCGCAGATGTTTCCTCCATGAGTATCAGCAACCCGATGCAGTATTCACTGAGTAATGGGCAAACGGTACAGGGCACTGTCCAGACGATTGCAGATGGTACGGTTATGGTCACCGGGTCTGATGGGAAGTTAACAACTATACCTTCCGCAACAAGCATTGATGGCATCGGTGCGATCCCGCCGGTTGGCCCGCAACCTTTAGCCTGGAGAGGAAACGCTCAGGCCGGTGGTAACATCACAAAGGGTAATACCAGAACGGATGCCTTAAGTCTGGGTGGCCGAGTTGTCGGTGAGCAGAAAGGCTACCAGCGGGTCACAGGCTACGCCAATTATTACGGCGACCACACCGGTGACCAGCGCACGAAAGAACAGTATCTGCTAGGCGCAAAATACGATCGTTTTTTCGATGAGAAATGGTACGGTTATGTTGGCGCTGATTTTGAAAAGAATAGCTTCAAGGATCTGGATCTACGTAGTATCTTCACTGCAGGTATCGGCCATCAGTTCTGGGACACAGATGCTCGCCGACTATCGGTCGAAGGCGGGTTAAGCTATGTTGATGAAGATTTTAAAAATGCCGATGATGACTCCTACCTTGCTCTCGGCTGGGGCGTGAACTTCGAACAGATATTCCTGGATGGCGCCGTCAAATTTTTCCATCATCACCGCGGCCTCCAGGGGCTAAAGGATGTGGATGACAAAATCATTAATGCACGCACAGGCGTCGCATTCCCTCTGTTCAGCGGCCTGGATGCTAACATTGTCTGGGGACTGGACTGGGATCAATCACCGCCTAATGGAGCGAAAGAATCTGATCATTCATTCACCTTTGGCGCCGGTTACGCCTGGTAGGCACATAAGCTGAACAGTCTTTTATTATTGCTACTTCTCGCGCTGCTATTTGCTCTCTGGCAAAATACGACAGCTGCCCGAGAGGTAGCGATTTTTTCTGCACGACAAACCTGTCAACAGCTGGGTTATCAATTACTTGACGACACAGTCGCGATTAGCAACTTTTCGATTACCGGCTGGCAAACGCGGCAATTCTCCCTTCGGCGAACCTATCGCTTCGAATACAGTGCTGATGGGGAAAACCCAAGCAGTGGATTTATTATCGTACAGGGGAAAAAGGTCGAGAATATTGGTCTTTAGGGTATCCTTTTAAATTACAGGTAAAACCACAGGCCGCCAAATGCTATAATGATCGTGTTATCAATTATTACGAGTCTCCATGCCTTATTACATTTACAAAGTCACTAGCGGTCCAACTGAGTTATTCAAAACCCTCGAAAAGCTCGAAGAGCATGAAAGCTTCAAAGCTGCCAAAATCAATGCGCGTAAAATGCGCTCCCATACTGACGAAAATGAAAACTCTGAGTACAAGGTTGCATTCGCCGCTTCTGAGCTTGAAGCTGAAGAACAACTGCAAACAAAAAGAGAAGCGCCGATTCTAAGAGAATGGGAAAAATGAGCCAGCGCGATGGTTGAAGAAGATGAATACCGGTCAACCTATCATGCGATTAATCAGCAACGCTGTATTTTTGAAAAGACTATCCTGACACATAAATGCGGCTGCTCACGATCAACCCGGTTTTTCCTTGCTGATCGAGAAGGTATTCGCTGCAATTCCCTGGCGGCTCGACTGGACTGTTCTGAGCTATTAACAAAATTGAGGCAAAAAGCGGTATTTGCCCTAAGCTTGCACAACCTCGAAGGCGATCTGCCTTACACCAAAGAAATCAGAATCCAGACAGGTGGGATGCTTGGCTTACAACGCATACTCAATGACGCGGCTGAAGACACTGATTCTATTGCAGATATTTACCCAATCATTTTACAGTCAAAGCAAACCTATCAAACACTGGATGACTTACCCTTTCAGGAAATCGTACAATCCATCCATCGATTTAAAGGCCGACAAAAAAACAGGCGAAACAATTAATTTTCTACGCTATTGGCGGCAGGTCTGTAGCATGAGTTCCCCTTTGTGAGGAAGCAATTATCAACAACAGGCTCAACGACCAGGAAGTTCAGTTAATGCGGGATACTCTGGACCAATTACGCACCGAGCATCGGGATCTTGATGATATTCTTCATCACCTCGCTGAATCTGCGTACCCTGACCAAATTCAGATACAACGCACTAAAAAAAGAAAATTAAAGCTTAAGGATCTAATCAAACGTATTGAAAGCCGTTTAATTCCCGACATTGACGCCTGACTTTCCACTGGTATTGTGATCAGCAACACAGTTTACTCTGTCGCCAAATAGCATACTGCGAAGCGTCATAAAGGCAATCAGCGCGAGAATCACAGCATGGCTCAAATAAACCACAACAGGAGAGAAGACTTTCTGCCTTCTGACACAGGGATCAGTGTAATCTTTCACGACGATGAAAATGACACCTTAATGGAAGCGAGGAATCATTGCTTAAAAAGCGCCGACGTGCTCACACTAGCAGCCGCCAATGTAGCGATGCCTATTTCTAGACAGCATACACACGCATCCCGCAGAATGATTTTTAACCCACTGCACCCCTCCAGTGAACTACCACCAGAAAACCTTATTGAGCTAAGAAAAGTCCATGCAGGCCTGGCACATCGCCGAAAGATAAAGAAAAGCACAGCAAGCGCACGACCGTCACTCGCTCATACTGAACAGCCCGTCAAGCAAAAGCCGACCGGCTGGAAAAGCGCTGCTTTTTCGATTGCGCTCACCGGCTGCATTGCAGCTATTTTCACAGTGCAGGTCAATTCAAACAGCACAACAGTACCCGCCGAACCAGTGGCCAGCACAGCTACAGAAATCCCCGCATTCGATGCGATCGAGGACTCTGGCATAACCGCGAGGAATTTTAACGAAGTGGAATCCGGTATATACCAGTAAAGCCATCTTCTTATTGAGACCTTTGCATGATACTTTTTGAACCGCCAAGGTGCCAAGATGCCAGGAAAGCAGATTTTTCCGCACTTCGCGCAAAAAGCGCTTATTCCTTCTTAGCGACCTTGGCGGTTCTAGTCTCCTTTATTTACATCATGCAAAGGTCTCTTATTGTTATCTCAGAATGACTTTATAGGTGGATAATATCCATTCCGTTCTCAGCACAAACCTCACTGCCTCCTGCACTGGTAATAACAGCAACACTGGCTTTATCAGGCACCAGGTACTGCTCACCTACCCGCTGAAGATCTAACAGCTTCACATCCAGAATACGCTGGCGAAAAGCTTGCCTCTGCTCAGGGTTTCGACCACTTAGCTCACTGAAAAAGGCGTCGCGTGCCTCGCCCGAAGGCGAGCCCGGCTTATCAATGCTACTGACAACACCCAGAATAGCCTCTTCAACGGGGCGCCACTCATGTTTCTCATTCAATAGCCACTGAATTGCCTGATCAAAATCATCTAGAGTTTCTACCAGGCGAGGATCCCTGTACGAGAAAAACCGGAAGGATGCCGTATCAGAATCATGGCTGGCACCTCCGCCATACGCCCCGCCTTGTTCGCGAATGACTCGATGCAAAAAACCATTCCTCAAAAACCCACCGAGCACAGTCAGAGGCGCAGCATCCGGATGTTCTACTGGCACAGTTGAATACGCTTTAGCACAGAAATTAACCTGTGTATTTGTCACCCAGCATTCGTTGACTGCTCTAGTCACTGGTGCAACGTGAAACCCAGTATGCACGGAAGGCTTTATGCCTTTTCCAGACCACATTGCCTCCATATCCTCACGATAGCGTGGGATGTTTTCCTTTTCACCAATTAACAAAAACTGCCTGGGCGCATTGACGACCTGTTCATGTATCCGCGAAAACTTTTCAGCGAATGCATGCACAGCCACCTCGTCATTAAAAGTATCGTCCAGCTCTTTAAGCGCATGGATCGCCTTTAATCCGCGTAAACGATGAGACAGGGCCGCACCTGCGCTCAATCCACTGGCAGCCGCCACCATTGCCAGACTATGGCCACTGCCGGTCACGCTTTGCTCGCTACGTGCGCGAGTTTGTGCAATCAATTCACGGATGCGCGAGGTCTCATCAAAACGGGGAGAGAGCATTGTGTCCTGTAACAAGCTCGTCATTGCCTTGTGTTGCCGGGTTAATGATTTACCCGAAAAAATCACATGGCCATGTAATGTTTGAACGTCATTGATTTCACCGCGAATGGAACTACTCACAGAAAGGCCGCCAGTGACGCTCGATTGTAATGCCTGCATTTCCAGATAATCACAATCACCCGCGCCAAGCTGGCTCAGGCAGCGCGTATAATAAGGTAGAACGTCCAGATGGTCGTCACTCAGCTCAGGCAAGTCGACGATAATCTGCTGGTATGCCAGGCCGTTAGTCCCTTGCTCATAAGTGCTGGCCTGGAAAGAGCCAATTTCAGCTTTCTCACCAGTTGCGATATGCATCTCAGCGGGAACATCTTCCAACGTGACTTTAGGGAGAATACCAGGGTCATCTTCCTGTTCCTGTCTTTTTGCCAACTGGTCAGCCAGATCAACAACATCCTGCTTCTGGCTCTCTGTCATTTCCTGCTTTATTTTTTCCAGCAGGGTTTTCTCCGCCTGATCACGGTGTTGAGCCAGGCCAGTATCTGGCACCAACGTCAAGGTCACCCGGTGACGATTATCCACTAGCTGTTTCTGTACAAGCTGCTTGATAAATTCGGGGTTTTGAATATCCTGGCGTAAATCCTCCAGAACCCCGTCAAGATACAATAGCTGTGCAGGGTCACCGCGATGCGTCGCTGCAGGCAAAGCCTCAAGGATTAACTGCAACCCGTAAGGATAACTATCCCCTGAAATCTCTCTCTGACCAATTTCCAACTGATGCAGAACCGCCTGCAAACGCTCAAGTGGCACGCCTTCGTCCCTGATTTTTTCCAACACAGATAGCACCAACTGCTCTAGCGCTGGCATTTTTTCTGCTGAACTGCCTTCAATACCACACATAAAACTCATTTCACGATTAGAAGATTCCAGACCACACAGTGGCGAAGGTGCACTCCCCAGATCAGATGTTTCCAGTGCGTATCTCAAGGGCGATGCACTGTCATCAAGCAATACACCGTCAAGCAAATGCGCTTCGAGCTGTTGGCGTAGATCGGTACCTCGACCCAGGAGCCAGCCCATAACAATATGCGTTTTATTCTCAGAAGGTTCTGCCTCGTCAAGCGGGTAGAATTCCTGGACCCGAACGGGGGCGTGGTAACGCTTTTCATCATCAACTGAAATAAGCGTATCCAACTTTTCAAACCGAGATAATGCCTTTTCCTCAAAATTGCTCTGATGTTCGAAGGCGGGAATATTCCCGTAGGTCATGAATATTGCGTTGGATGGATGGTAATGCGTTTTATAAAAATGTTTGAGCTCCTCATAGCTCAAATCAGGAATGGTTTCCGGATCCCCACCACTGTTGTAATGGTACGTAGAGGTTGGAAACAGGTACTTGGTTAACGTCTGCCAAAGTATGCTGACGGGTGGGCTCATCGCGCCTTTCATCTCATTGAAAACCACCCCCTTGAATACCAGGTCGCTGGTCGGATCATTTGGTTTCTCGAACTCAATGCGATGGCCTTCCTGAGCAAAATCCAGCGCATGCAAGCGCGAAAAAAATACCGCATCAAGATAAACGTCTAGCAGATTATTAAAATCTTTTTTATTCTGGCTGGCAAATGGGTAGGCCGTCCAGTCACTACTGGTGAAGGCATTCATAAACGTATTCAGTGAGCGCCGAATCATCATAAAAAATGGATCTCTTACCGGAAACCGCTGACTTCCACATAACGCTGTGTGCTCTAGAATATGTGCAACACCCGTAGAATCCATGGGCACCGTTCTCAGCGCAACCAGAAAAACATTCTCCGGGCTATCTGAAGACAAATGGTAATGCGCAGCGCCGGTTTTTTTATGCCGATATTCTTCAACCACCAGATTGAGCGATTCGACAGGCTGATTGCTCACCCACTCGAAAGCATCGTGGACTTTTGCTGGTGTCACTGAATTCGCTGCATTGCTTGTTACCGCTGGGTTCATGGTGAGTATTTTCCTGATAAAATAGTTTCTATATAGTAGCTGGGCAGCCAACAGATAACCAGAAAATGGAGCTAGACAGGGCCAGAATTTCCTCGCGCCATTCTTTCTTATTGATAGCCACCGTATAAACACATTAAAATATATCAATCGGACTAACAGGATCTTTCGCACATCACTATGAAATGCATATCATTTAACACGAACGGCATTCGTGCCCGTCCTCATCAACTGCAAATGCTGATGGATAAACACCGGCCAGACATTGTGGGTATTCAGGAGACTAAAGCGCAGGACGCAGATTTCCCCCTGGAGATGGTGAATAATCTGGGCTTGCACGCGGAGTTCTTTGGTCAAAAAGCCCATTATGGTGTGGCGCTGTTATCACAGCACCCTGCCACAACTGTCCAGAAAGGCTTTCCCGGAGACGATGATGAATCTCAAAAACGTTTAATAAGTGCAACCTATGCGTTACCCAGCGGGAAATCAGTGACCGTTATCAATGGCTACTTCCCTCAGGGCGAATCACGTGAGCATGAAACTAAATTCCCTGCAAAAATGAAATTCTATGCTGATTTACTAGATTATTTGCAGAAACACCACAAGCCAACTGATGATCTTATTGTCATGGGTGATATGAATATTGCCCCCACGGACATTGATCTCGGCATAGGCCCTGACAGCATTAAACGCTGGCTAAAAAACGGGAAATGCAGTTTTTTACCCGAAGAACGCGACTGGCTGCAATCCCTGATGGACTGGGGGCTGATAGATACCTGGCGAATACATCACCCAGAGACACACGACCAATTTAGCTGGTTTGATTATCGAAGTCGTGCTTTTGAGCGAGACCCGAAGCGCGGATTAAGAATCGACTTGATCCTTGCCACAGCCTCACTTGCTGAGCGCTGCACTGACTCAGGAATTTGTTACGATATACGCAGTATGGAAAAACCCTCTGATCATTGCCCGATATGGTCCAGCTTTGCTATTTAAGCGGGTTTATTTATTTCACTGGTTAGTCGCTGTATAGTCCTGAGAACTTATTCGTTAGATTTCTGTCAAACCTTTGACTATATTATGGAAAATACACTATGTATCAAATTGTTAGCGCTTTCCGTCAGTTTTCCATCCTGCTGGTTCTTATTGTTATTTCACAGCAGGTTCATGCGAAAGGGCTCAACCCGGATGACCCACAGGATCTTTTTACCGACACCACTCAAAAACTCCTACTGGAATTACGCGATAAATCCAGCGAGATAAAACAGAATAAAAAAATCGCCTATGATATTAGCGATCGCCTGATTGTTCCTTATCTGGACTTCCCTAAAATTGCCAGGCTCGTCGTCGGCAAACACTGGCGACGGGCGTCAGACGTACAAAAGCAACAACTAGAGTCCGAAATACGCGGTTTACTGATCCGTTCTTACGTCACCGCCATGTCGACTTATGCGGATCAAATCATAGCCCAGGGAGATAAAATCATTTATCACCCTTCACGCTATAAATCAGGCGACAAGAAATCCACTATCGCGACCTCCATCCAGCTACTGGATGGCAAAACTGTCGACGTTAACTATAAACTCTACAAATCAAAAAACGGCTGGAAAATCTATGATATCCGAGTGGCCGGAATCAGCCTTGCGGTGACCTACCGAACCAGCTTCAGCGCTGAAATCAATCAATCGGGCCTGGACGGGCTGATTGCTCGACTCGCTGAACAAAACAAGAAAGGGGTTGTTGAGTTTCCGGACGCGGCTAAAAAACTCGCTGACCAATAAATTATTGCGGAATCTCAGTGATCGGTTCTTCTGGGGGTAGCTGCAGGTAATAGCCTTTTTCCTGTAACTGCCCAATCACCTCAAGGACATCGGCCTGACCCAATGGTTTTGCCGGGCTCAACTCTGCCGTAAGAACAAATTCCGGTTTGCCGATCAAGGCTAACAACGTCGATGGCACACGAGAAAATTCTTCTTTGTTTTCAATAAACAAATAATAACCTTCCTTATTTTTTAACGACGATTTATAAACGGTACAATTCACACATTAATCCTGTTTTTTTCTAAAGTCTTCGGGAATAATCAGCTCCACACGATGCTCTTCACTGTGCTCGCGATCAGTAACGAAGTCAATTTCACAGCTACTCTCTCTTACCTCTGCCCGCAACTGTTGTAACTGAGGCATACGCACCGCAACCCAGGCGCATAATGCAGCAGCCAACCCATCATTATTTTGCAAAAGTGCAGGGATTAATTGCATTGCAACAAATTGCGCTTGCTGCATCTCATCGGGAGACTGCAACCACTTCCCGCTAAGCTCGATACCAAGGCTCATTTTTTGATCCATGCGCTCGAGATATTCTAGCTGGTGCTCGGTCAAGCTCTTAGCTCGATCATATTCAATAACCGGTTCCCCATTCACTACGACTGTTAAGGCCTGTTGACTGGTATTCGCTTCGCTCATAATAGCACCACTTACTTTTACTCCTCTAACAAAACGCAGCCAGGCAATAAACTAAAGCAATTTAAAGATGGAAAAATCAGGCCGGCTGGGCATCGTAGACGCATCATTTCCCAGACTAAATCAGGTTCGCTGCCTGTTGATCTGCATGATAAGACGACCGAACCATAGGCCCACTGGCAACCTGGGCAAACCCTATGGCTTCAGCAAACACACGCAGCTTATCAAACTCATCCGGTGTCACGAAACGATCAACCGGTAAATGATGGATGCTCGGCTGCAGGTATTGACCCAGAGTCAGCATATCCACGTTATGTGCCCTTAAATCCTGCAGCACTTGCTCAACTTCTTCAGGCCGCTCCCCCAATCCCAACATAATCCCTGATTTGGTTAACACATCGGGGTGTTGTAATTTATATTCCGCAAGCAAATCAAGTGACCATTGATAATCTGAACCGGGTCTGGCCTTTTTATACAAACGTGGCGCCGTTTCAAGGTTGTGGTTAAAAACATCCGGCGGAGCCGCTTGCATAATAGAGAGCGCGCGATCTTTTCGCCCACGAAAATCAGGCACTAACACTTCGATTTTTATTTCGGGGTTCAACTGACGAACAGAAGAAATACAGGCAACAAAATGGCTGGCACCGCCGTCGCGTAAATCATCGCGATCGACAGACGTAATAACAACGTAGGATAAACCCATGGCCTTTATTGTGCGCGCCAGATTAACGGGCTCATCACCATCTAGCGACTCAGGCCGACCGTGTGCAACATCACAAAAAGGGCAGCGGCGAGTACAGATGTCACCCATGATCATAAATGTTGCTGTGCCATGGGTAAAACATTCACCGAGATTAGGACAGGACGCTTCTTCACAGACCGTATGTAAATTATTTTCACGCAGCACCTGCTTTAGGCGCTTTACTTCAGGGCCAGCAGGCGAACGAGCGCGGATCCATTTTGGCTTTCGGAGTATCGTCTGCGTCGTTTCTACCTTAATTGGAATACGCGCAACTTTTGCTGCACCCCGCTGATGGTTATTGCCTGCTTCCGACATTCTTGATGCTACCCTGTTTGTTCGTTTTATAATCGAACAGTGTAACCCAGACGGCTGGCAAAGAGAGGCAGGATCCCCTGAATTATTAACGGAATTGAATCAGAAATACCGAGGTTGGCCAACTGTGTCACTGGCAGCCCAGGATAGCCGCAGGGGTTTATCCGGGAAAAGGGTTCCAGATCCATGTTCACATTGAGACTGAGCCCGTGATAGCACCGGCCACGCTTAACGCGAAGGCCCAGCGAGGCCAGTTTCGCACCATCGACATAGACGCCTGGGGCATCGGCGCGCGACTCAGCCGTCACTCCTTTCTCTGCTAGCCATTCGATGATGACGACTTCAAGAAGATGCACCAAAGCTGAAACTGATAATCCAAGTCGCTTGAGATCTAGCAACGGGTACATAATCAGCTGACCGGGGCCGTGGTAAGTGACCTGACCGCCTCTGTCTGATTGCTCAACAGGGATGTTACCCGTCGATAACATATGCTCTGGCTGACTATTTAAGCCCAGTGTAAAGACGGCATGATGTTGCAGGAACCAGCACTCATCGGTCGTGCCACTCCCACGCTGCGTTGTGAAAGTACGCATGTCGCTCCAGACAGAAACATAATCTGATAACCCTGAAGACTTAATGATTAAGTCAGGCATTAAACTTTACAATGCCATCAAGATATCATCACAGGCAGTTAGCTTGCAGTAGATGGCATCGAGCTGTTCCTGACTGGTTGCAGTCAGTGTGAAAGTCACCGCAATATACTTGCCTTCCCTGCTGGCATTCGTGTGCATCGATTCAGCCTGGAAATCAGGCGCAAACTCCCTGACGATTACCAGCGCATTGGCTTCAAACCCAGAATCAGCAAAGCCCATGACTTTAATCGGGAAGTCACACGGGAAGGTCAGTAATGTTTGCTTTTCGTCCATAAGACAATCATAGCGAAATTAGCCTTAGACGGCAGTGAATTTTTTGAAGCAGGCGACCTAATTAACCAGCTGGTTCAGATCGAAAATTGGCAGGAGAATCGCCAGCACGATAATAAGAACCACAGCCCCCATGACCAAAATTAACATTGGCTCAAACAAACCCATGATTGCGGATATCATCGTTTCGATTTCCCGCTCCTGATTGATCGCCGCTCTTTCCAGCATTTCTTCAAGCTTTCCACTGGCTTCGCCACTGGCAATCATGTGTACCGTCATCGGTGGAAAATAGCCACTTTTTTCCAGCGCTGCATGTAAGCTCGCGCCTTCCCTGACTTTACGGGTTGCATCCTCTACTGCCTCGCGCATCGGTACATTGGACATTACCTGGGAGGCAATTTTAAGCCCTTCCAAAACAGGCACCCCACTCGCCGTCACGATACTGAACGTCCTGGAAAAACGGGCCGCATTGACACCACGCTCCAGTCTGCCAATCACAGGCAAGTGCAAAATCATTTCGTGGAAACGCCTTTTTGGGCCTTCCTGCTTGAGCATTCTTGAGGCAAAAAACCCGAACACCACGAGTAGGCCTAATATCCAGAGACCATATTCACGAATAGTGTCACTCACTGAAATCAGTGCTTTAGTTAACCAGGGCAACTCCTGGCCAATATTATCAAAAACCTGCACCACTTGAGGAACCACATAGGTCAGCAGACCAATAACAACAGTGACGGCGACCAATGTCAGCATCGCCGGATAAAACAGCGCCAGATTAATTTTCTGCTGCATCTGCTGACGGCTTTCAGAGTAGTCCGCCAGGCGTTCCAGAACAAGATCCAGATGGGCTGACTGCTCGCCAGCAGCGACGGTAGTACGGTACAAATCCGGGAACACATGGGGGAAATCACCCAGTCCACTCGCTAAAGTATGACCTTCCATAACACGAGAACGCACCGCCAGAAGCATACTTTTAATTCGGGGTTTTTCAGTTTGCTGGGCAACCGCCTGTAAGGTTTCTTCGAGTGGCATACCCGAACGAGACAAGGTTGCCATTTGCCGGGTAATCAGCGCTAAATCAGCCGCACCAATGCCTCTTTGCATCGAGACCTTGCGGGTGCGGGTTTTGTTCTCACGCTGGCGAGTTTCATTAACCTCCAGCGCAATCCAGCCTTTTTCGCGCAGCTGCTGGCGTACTTGACGAGCGGTATCGCCTTCCAGAACGCCCTTCTTTTCCTTGCCGCCCGCATCCAGCGCGACGTAATCAAATGCACCCATAGAATATTTTGCTACCCAGAAATTCTAAATCAGGAACCTTCACGGCCAACGCGCAGCACTTCTTCAACTGTCGTTTCACCCATCAATACACGACGCCAACCATCTTCTCTCATACTGGGAGAGTGTTTGCGCGCACTTACTTCCATATCCATCTCACTACTGCCGTCGTGGATCATGGTTCGTAGTTCATCCGTTACCTGAACCAGTTCGTATATACCGGTACGCCCTTTATAGCCCATCTGGTTACACTCTTCACAACCCGTTGCCTGATACAGCGTCGGTGGTATCTGCGGATCGACACCCATCACCTGACAATCACTGTCACTGGCAACATAAGGCTCTTTGCAGGCATCACATAATACGCGCACCAAACGCTGTGCTATGACGCCAATCAAACTTGACGACAATAGAAAGGGTTCAACGCCCATATCTCGCATACGTGTCACTGCGCCCACGGCGCTATTGGTATGCAGGGTGGAAAGCACCAAATGCCCGGTTAAACTGGCCTGCACTGAAATATCTGCCGTCTCAAGATCACGAATTTCCCCGACCATTACGATGTCAGGATCCTGGCGAAGAATGGCACGCAGGCCTTTCGCAAAGCTCATCTGAACCTTGTTATTGACCTGTGTCTGGCCGATACCATCGAGATAGTATTCGATGGGATCTTCAACGGTCATAATATTACGGCGCTTGTTATTCAAACGCTCCAGTCCCGCGTAGAGTGTCGTAGTTTTACCCGAACCGGTAGGCCCAGTAACCAGAATAATGCCATGCGGCCGAGTAATAACCTCGTCAACCCCGCGTAGCGTCTCGGACGCCATTCCCAGATGTTCCAGATCCAGCCGCCCTGCCTGCTTGTCCAGTAAACGCAGTACAACACGCTCGCCATGACCCGAAGGCAATGTTGATACACGCACGTCAACTGCACGCCCGGCAACACGTAAGGAAATGCGACCATCCTGAGGCAGTCGCTTTTCAGCGATATCCAGTTTTGCCATGACCTTGATACGAGACACAAGAAGGGGTGCCAGTACACGTTGCGGCTGCAGGACTTCTC
>JAZGER010000221.1:0-3128 GCA_036478835.1 Gammaproteobacteria bacterium
GGCAGGTATTTTTTACGGAAAAACTCCTCGATCCCTCCTGTGACTCCAGGCGGCATCAGTAATCCATTCTCAGGATCGATTCTCGCCTCAACAATCCCTTCGGGAGGCTCAAAATCGCGTTCAGGCAAGCCGTTCAACGCCTGCCGCATATACTGCATCCAGACTGGCAATGCCGCACGACCACCGTACTCTCCATCCCCCAACTCCTGAACCTGATCAAAACCGACCCATACCGTCGTCACAACCTGATCGTTATACCCACAGAACCAGGCGTCTCTCTGGTCATTCGTCGTGCCTGTTTTACCGGATAAATCGCTTCGCCCTAGCTCCATCACTGCCTTTCCAGTCCCAAATTTCACCACATCACGTATCAAACTGTTAATCAAAAAAATCTCTTCTGCCGGCACGATTTGAGAAGCCGCAGTAACAGAAACAACGGCAGGGTTTTCAGAGGTTCTATCCACCTGGATACTGCCGTCTGCCGAATTCGTAATACTCAGTGTCGATGACTCAAAACAATGACTACAGGCGACTGCGGGGCTGGAAACCGACAGAACCTTTCCTTCCGCGTCAGTCACTGACTGAATAAAATAGGGCGCGACTAAAAAGCCGCCATTCGCCAAAACACTATAGGCTCTCGCCATCTGCATGGGTGTTACTGAGCTGCTGCCAAGCGCCAGCGACAAGTCGCGCGTGATTTGCTCGGCTGGAAAACCAAAACGTTGCACATATTCCGCGGCATATTTGATGCCAATCGCACGTAACAGCCGAATCGATACCAGATTTCGGGAGTGTGTGAGCGCTGCCCGCATACGTGTCGGGCCATAGAACTGCCCACTCGAATTTTCCGGCCGCCACATGGTTTCTAACTCCGCGTCGTCAAAGACAACCGGCGCATCATTGAAAACACTGGCTACGGTATAGCCTTTCGCCAGGGCTGCGGTATAAATGAACGGCTTGAAGCTGGAGCCTGGCTGCCGCTTGGCCTGTGTCGAGCGGTTGAACTTGCTTTTGAAATAATCAAAGCCCCCCGTCAGGGCGAGCAATGCCCCGTCATTGGGTCGCAAGGACACCAACGCCCCTTCAACTTCAGGAACCTGTGCAAGGCGCCAGCGATTATCAGCGAGGGCCTGTACGCGAATCTGGTCGCCTTTCACCAAAATCTCGGCCGCTGTTTGCGGTTCATCTTCGCGCTCATTAACGCTTATATATTGACTGGCCCAGGATAAACCTTCCCAGTCAATAATAACGACACCTGTTTCCGGTACAAATACCTTCACAGACTGCTCTGCCACTTCAATCACCAGCCCCGGCTGCAATAAGCTTATCGGGGATTTTTCTGCCATCGCTTCCTGCCAAAACACTTCATCCGCTTCGTCGGGTATATCAACACGCCCTTCAGTTCCCCGATAGCCATGACGACGGTCATACGTTAACAATCCTTCCTGCGTTGCCTGGTTAGCCATTTCCTGTAAGTGGCTATCGATGGTGGTAATCACACGATAGCCCGAATTATAAACCGATTCGCCATACTGCCTGACCATCTCGTTGCGCACCATTTCAGCAACGTAAGCCGCTTCACTCTCAACGGATGCAGTGTGCACACTGGCGTCATCGACCACCTTAATAGCATCAAGATATTGCTGTGAATCAATATGATTAAGTACGTACATCCTTTTCAGAACATAATTTCTTCGCTCCAGCGCCCGACCCGGATTACTGATGGGATTGTTGGCTGACGGGGCTTTAGGCAAGCCCGCTATCATAGCAATCTGGGGTAATGTCAAACCATCCAGGTCAACGCCATAATACGAACGGGCTGCCGCCCCAACGCCATAAGCCCGCTGCCCAAAATAAATTTTATTCAGGTAAAGCTCAAGAATCTGCTGTTTGGTCAGCACTTTTTCAATTTTTAACGCCAGGAGAATTTCATTCAGCTTGCGCAGATAGGTTTTTTCGCTACTCAGAAAGAAGTTTCGGGCAACCTGCATCGTTATTGTGCTGCCGCCCTGGGTCTTCTTCCCTGTCCTCGCAAGCGATAAGCCTGCACGCAACAAACCCTTGTAATCAATCCCCCTGTGCTCGAAAAACCGATCATCTTCAGTTGCCAGAATCGCCTGGATAACCTGCTCGGGTAAGTTTTCATATTTTGTCGGTCGCCGCCGCTGCTCGCCGAATTCACCCATTAACTTGCCATCATTTGTAAACACTCGTAACGGAACAGAGTAATGAACATCCTGCAATTGATCGATATCGGGCAATGTTGGTTCGATATAACGATAGGTGGCATAGCCTGCTATAGCGCCAATAACAGCGAGCAGAATGGCCGATATAAGGAAAAATTTAAGCAAACGCCGAGTAAGTGTCATAGCGAAGTGTGACCTGGTTATAAAAATTAATTTCCGAGAACGTCTAAACTTTCAGTATAAATCGTCCGATAACTGGAATCGAATGCAGGATGTATGAAAATTTCAGGTATTGACAGTAATTTATCATTGCCTTTAAATCCTTAATCTGTAAATACGCTCTAACAGCGTGGCAAAAAAGGAAGAGAAACCAGTGCAAATATCGCAACTGTTTACAAGGAAATCTCCACCCGTACTTGGTCTGGACATTAGTTCAACGTCGGTCAAGCTGGTAGAACTATCTCTACAAAATGGGCGCTACCGCGTCGAAAGTTTCGCTGTAGAGCCCCTACCACCAAACTCTGTCGTTGAGAAAAGCATCAACGACATTGATGCGATTGGCGAGGCTGTACAACGAGTCGTCAAACGCGCGAAAGCAAAAAGCAAGCATGCCGCCGTTGCCGTTGCCGGATCGAGCGTCATCACCAAAACGATTCCGATGCCTGCCAATTTATCTGAAACCGAGTTAGAAGACCAGATAGAACTTGAAGCAGATCAGTATGTTCCTTATCCGCTTGAGGAAGTCAGCCTGGATTTTGAAGTTATCGGTCAAACGGTGAACAACCCGGATACCATTGATGTTTTACTGGCCGCCTGCCGGACAGAGACAGTCGACATGCGAACGGCTGCAATCGAAAGCGGCGGCTTGAGTGCCAAAATTGTGGACATTGAAGCCTATGCCACAGAAAATGCATTTCAATTGCTCGTTGATCAGATTCCCAA
>JAZGER010000222.1:0-2791 GCA_036478835.1 Gammaproteobacteria bacterium
TTCGGTTTGATTTACGGGATGTCTGGTTTTGGTCTCGCGAAACAACTGGGTATTGAGATTGGAGAGGCGCAGAATTATGTCAATCTCTATTTTGAGCGCTACCCCGGCGTTAAAGACTATATGGAAGTGACGCGTAAAATGGCGCGAGACCAGGGTTATGTTGAAACCCTGTTCGGTCGTCGCCTGTACCTTCCCGAGATAAAATCGCGTAACGGCATGCGCCGAAAAGCGGCCGAGCGAACCGCTATCAATGCACCAATGCAGGGCACTGCAGCAGACATTATTAAGCGCGCCATGTTATCGGTTGATGACTGGTTACAGACTGAAAAACCGGATGTGAAAATGATCATGCAGGTCCACGATGAGCTGGTGTTTGAAATAAGGGAAGCGGAGCTGGAGACAGTGAGCACAAAAATTTGCAAACTGATGGAGTCGGCAGCAACGCTACAGGTGCCGCTGATTGTTGAAGCCGACAGGGGAAAAAACTGGGATGAGGCGCATTAACACGTTGATTCCGAGGCAGAATAAAGCTAAATAAATACAAGGTTATGACGCTAATACACCTGAGTCAATTTATGGATGATAAGGGCCTCAGGCATGCACCAGCAGTGGTTTTGTACAAAAAATTGGGTTGCAGCAATGGTATTGCTGTTATTGACAGGGGTATCGCAGGCATCTCAGCCTGGTGAGCCTACAGAAGGAGCCACATCGGCAGAGACTTTTGTCCTTGTTGCACAGATTCGAGCGGAGCTGGAACTGCTTCGTGAAGAAATGGGCAAGCCTGAAGATAGCCAGCAAATAATCAGCGTTCAGAATGCCGCGCCACGAGAAGTGTATTACCAGGCGATAACGTTATTTGAAAAAGCTAACCAGCTTAGCTTTGAGCAAGTGCGTGAGCGTAGCCCATCATTAGTTCTTCCAGAGGGCGGCATTCAGTCCTCACATGTAAAAGATGTCGTCGAGAAAACGCTCAGCCGTCTCAGGGCGGTTAAATCTCAATTGGATATTTCAACAGTAATAAAGAGTATTCCGCTAAAAGCCGGGCAAACGCCGACGCATATATATATCGCCATCGAGCAGGCTAACCGACAATTGAATGTGTTGCTCGATCAGCGCTTCGCACCGAAAGACGTGTATCAACAGGTCAGTCTGGCGATTGGATATACGGCACGTATATTGGTGAATTTTCCGACATCCACGCGAATACCCTCGGATGAACCGTTGCAACATGGGAAAATACCGGCTGAAGTTTTGCGGCGGTTAGTCAGTTGTTATAGCCAGATCCGCAGCATCTTTGAGCATTACAATCTGGATATGTTGAGCCTGAATGTAAACAAAGTGGGCCTCGCACTGATCGCGCCCAGTGATGTATATGATATGGCTTCGCTACTGGTGTCTGAACTTGCGTATTTACACACTCAGTTCCCTGAGGCAATACCACCCCGTGCTGTGTACGATCCTGGTCGTAAATTCCCATCGCATGTGTATCAACGGGTGGGAATTCTTGAAAAACAGCTGGGTGTTATAGCGACGAGTTTAGAGCCCTCGAAAAATGCCCTGTCAAGTCTTGCGTTGCAGAAAAAGTAATGCGATCAGGACCGATACCCTGGTACAAATCGAAAGGGAAATTGCAGGATAAACTCTTACAGTCACATCTGAGCGTTGCCAGCCTCGGTCTTGTTTTGCTGTGTACCGCTTTATTTGTTACCTGGTTACTGAGTGCAAAGGCTCAATATCTGGCTTCAGATACGGGACCCACGGCACAGGCATCTCTACGGGTGCTGAGTGGTATCCAGTCATCCATTGCTGCAACGCGTGGCTGGGTTGCTCTGGGTGATCCAGATTTCCGCCAGGAGAGAAAACAGGCGTGGGAAAAAGAGATATTCCCGGCAGTACAGGTGTTGCAGAGTCGTCTAGAAAAACAGGCAGATTATTTTGAGCTTGTTGGGTTATTGAATAGCCTGGAAGAGTCTCAATGGTGGATCGAAGATGTTGCCCAAACACCGGGTAACAATCGCGCACGTTATTATTTTACTAACAATATAATACCAATCTCAGACGCGATATTGACCGCAATGAGCGGGATGATTGCACTGGTACCCGACGCGTCAAGTAACAGCCGACAAATCACTTTGTTAAATGCGATGATGCGATTCCGATACCATTTCACGAAAAGCGTCACAGCGCTTGGCCGTTTTGTGGATGCGCCTGAATCACCGTACGAAAATACGTTTGATATTGATCTGTACAAGGCGCTGAATGCATTAAGTGAGATGAGTATATTGCGCCGACAAATGTCGGCAGAGCAGCGGGAACTCTTTCAATTGGTTCGTGTGGAACTAACCCCATTTGAGCAATTTGGAAGAGAGGTTATCAGGATACGCAAAAGTGGGAAATGGAATGTTGCACAACATCGGCTAATGACAGAAGCGGTCCCGCAGGCACGTCAATTAGTCAAGCGACTCACCCGGCTATCTACCAACTACAGCAATAAGATGCAAGGCCAGGCAGATCAGGTGGCTGCGATTAGTACAACGACAATACCTGCTGCGGTGTTATTAATTATCATTATGGGTTTCTCCACCTGGATTATTTCCAGTCGCAGCTCCCGCCGCCTGACTCGACCGATTATTGCCCTGTCGGATGCCGCTGAGGAAATGGCTAATGGAAGCCTGAGGCATGACATTATTGTCGATGGCGATGATGAAATAACAGTTCTTGGTAGCGCATTTAATCATATGCGCCATGCAGTTCAGGAAAAAACAGTAGCGCTGGAAAAATTTACGCAAGA
>JAZGER010000223.1:0-7420 GCA_036478835.1 Gammaproteobacteria bacterium
TCCGGCGTGGCCGTAACGCTCAGCCAGGCGACCAGAGAGCATCGCGCCGACAGTCCGGTTGCTGTTCTTAATGGGCGACTGAATCGACACGGCCTGACCGCGTTCCAGTGCAGGCATGGCCTGTTCGATAAGGGAATTATCCAGCGCCTTATCTAACCCATGGTCCTGAGACTCGCAGTGATGAATGGCGACGCCCTTTTCAGCTTTTGGCTGGTAGAAGATTTTGCTAAAGTCCAGCCCATTCGCTTTCCAGTGATCGATGGCATCGCGCGTGTCGAGTAAATCCATCCGGCCAATCATGTCATCAAATTTTCTGAAGCCCAGCTTTGCCATAAGCTGGCGAATTTCTTCAGCAACAAAAAAGAAATAGTTTACGACGTGCTCTGGTTGCCCGGTAAAGCGTTTACGGAGTTCCGGGTTCTGGGTTGCGACACCGACTGGACAGGTATTGAGGTGGCATTTTCGCATCATGATGCAGCCTTCAACAATCAGCGGTGCGGTCGCAAAGCCGAATTCGTCTGCGCCCAGTAAGGCGCCGATAACGACGTCACGCCCAGTACGCATCCCGCCATCAACCTGAACACTAATGCGTCCACGCAGTTTGTTTAATACCAGTGTCTGATGGGTTTCCGCCAGCCCAATTTCCCAGGGTGATCCGGCATGCTTGATAGATGTCAGGGGTGACGCGCCCGTGCCACCATCGAAACCGGAAATGGTCAGGTGGTCGGCATGTGCTTTCGAAACACCGGCAGCCACTGTGCCAACGCCTAACTCGGAAACCAGCTTGACACTGATACGGGCTTTAGGATTGACATTTTTCAGGTCGTGAATCAGCTGTGCCAGATCTTCGATCGAATAAATATCGTGGTGTGGTGGTGGTGAAATCAGGCCGACACCGGGCGTCGAGTGACGGACTTTTGCGATGGTCTGGTCTACTTTGTGACCCGGCAATTGGCCGCCTTCGCCAGGCTTGGCACCCTGCGCCATTTTGATTTGAATATCGTCGGCATTGACCAGATATTCAGTCGTGACGCCAAAGCGACCGGAGGCGACTTGTTTAATCGCAGAGCGCATGGAGTCGCCATTGTCCAGGGGGGTAAAGCGTTCGACCAGCTCTCCGCCTTCACCGGTATTCGATTTCCCACCGATACGGTTCATAGCGATGGCTAACGTGGTATGCGCTTCAAATGAGATAGAGCCGAATGACATAGCGCCCGTGGCGAAGCGTTTGACGATATCGGTCACTGGCTCAACGTCTTCCTCAGGAATCGGTTTACCAGCAAACTTCAGTGTAAAGAGGCCACGCAGGTTTTTTAGTTGTTCGTTCTGTTCGTCAACCAGTTGGGAAAATTCGGCAAAGGTTTTCGCGTCATTTGCACGTGTGGCGTGCTGGAGTTTTGAAATAGTTTCCGAAGTCCACATGTGGTCTTCACCGCGAACACGGTAGGCGTAATCACCTCCCACATCCAGCGCGTTGGCATAGATAGGGTTGTTGCCATAGGCGTTTCTATGCCAGCGTACCGCTTCTTCAGAAATTTCAGCGAGCCCTACACCTTCGATCATGCCGACGGTGCCCGTAAAGTATTGATCGACAAAAGCCGTTTTTAAACCCACGGCATCGAAAATTTGGGCGCCACAATAAGACTGGTAGGTTGAAATGCCCATTTTCGACATAACTTTTAACAACCCTTTGCCAATGGCTTTGATAAAACGGCTATTGATCTCGTTTTCATCTGCGGCTTCAGGCAGGTCATCTTTCAGTGTCGCCAGTGTTTCGAACGTTAGATATGGATTAATCGCTTCAGCGCCATAGCCTGCCAGCGTAGCGAAATGGTGAACTTCGCGCGCTGAACCGGTTTCGATAACCAGGCCGGATTCGGTACGCAGGCCTGCGCGTACCAGATGCTGATGTACAGCGGAAGTTGCCAGCAATGCTGGGACAGGGATTTGTTGATCAGAAACCGCTCTATCGGACAGAATCAGGATGTTAAAACCTTCTTCTACGGCAGCTTTGGCGCGGCTGCAGATGGATTGCAATGCGGATTCCATACCGGCAGCTCCCTGATCAGCGGGGTAGCAGATATCGATTGTCTGGGTTCGAAACACGCCTTTTGTGTTGCTTTCTATAGAGCGAATACGCTCCAGATCCTTATTCGATAATATCGGTTGGGTGACCTGCAAACGCATGTGGTCGCCAGCAGAATCCAGATCCAGTAAATTCGGTCGCGGGCCTATAAACGAGGCCAGTGACATGACAAGTTCTTCGCGGATAGGATCGATGGGTGGATTGGTCACCTGCGCGAAGTTTTGCCGAAAGTAGTTAGCCAGCGGTTTGGCCTTGCTGGATAAGACAGCAAGCGGATTGTCGGCGCCCATAGAGCCGATGCCTTCCATGCCAGAAACAGCCATTGGCATGAGGAGAATTTTTATATCTTCCTGGGTAAACCCGAAGGCTTGCTGGCGATCCAGTAGCGTGTCCAGATCATTGCCACGGCTAGTTTTTTCAGCAGGCAGGTTTTTCAGCGTAATACGGGTTTTATCCAGCCATTCCTGGTAGCTGTGGCTGCTGGCAATGGTGCTTTTCAGTTCAGCGTCATCAATGATGCGGCCTTGCTCGACGTCAATCAGGAACATTTTGCCAGGCTGAAGCCGCCATTTTTTAACGATTTTCTCATCGGGAATAGGCAGAACACCCATTTCAGACGCCATGACGACAAGATCATCGTCAGTAATCAGGTAACGCGCCGGGCGCAGGCCGTTGCGGTCAAGCGTTGCCCCAATCTGACGGCCGTCTGTAAAGGCGACCGCAGCTGGCCCGTCCCAGGGCTCCATGAGTGCCGCATGGTATTCGTAAAAAGCCCGACGCTTCTGATCCATTTGCGGGTTGCCGGACCAGGCTTCCGGAATCAGCATCATCATGGCATGTGACAGCGAATAGCCGCCAGCGACTAATAGTTCCAGTGCATTGTCAAAACAGGCAGAATCTGACTGCTCTTCAGGAATCAGAGGCCAAATTTTTTCAAGGTCGTCGCCAAATAGTTTTGAAGCCATCGAATGGCGACGCGCACGCATCCAGTTAACGTTGCCACGCATGGTGTTGATTTCACCATTATGGGCGATCATTCTGAATGGGTGTGCCAGATCCCACGAGGGGAAGGTGTTGGTGGAAAAGCGCTGATGGATAAGCGCAAGCGCCGAAACAACACGTTCGTCATTCAGATCGTTATAATATTTATCCACCTGATTTGCCAGTAGCATGCCTTTATAGAGCAAGGTGCGGCTGGAGAATGATGGGATGTAAAAATTGTCTTTGCCTTCCCAGTCAGTGTCACGAACGGTATTTTCAATCCGTTTTCTGATGATAAAGAGCTTACGTTCGAAATCTACCTGGTTTGCACAATCATCACCGCAACCGATAAAAACCTGGCGAATGACTGGTTCGACCGCTTTGACAGAGTCGCCTAGCCCGTTATTGTTGGTCGGGACATCACGCCAGCCAAGCAGGATCTGGTGTTCAGCTTTAATTGTTTTTTCTAAGAGCGCTTCACACTGGCTGCGCGTGTTGTCTTCCTGAGGCAGAAACAGCATACCGACGGCATATCGCCCAGGTTCAGGGAGTGTGATTTCAAGGCTAGCGCATTCGTCGCGCAAAAAAGCATCAGGAATTTGTAGCAGGATCCCGGCACCATCCCCTGCCAGAGGGTCAGCACCAACTGCACCACGATGGGTCAGGTTTTCAAGGATTTGTAATCCCTGGCGAACAATGGAGTGGCTTTTTTGGCCTTTAATATGTGCGACAAAACCGACGCCACAGGCATCGTGCTCATTGCCTGGATCGTAGAGACCCTGCCTGGGGGGTAAACCGCCATGACTCATTGCTTTGACCTCTGTATAACGTGTGCAAGAGAAGTTCGAAATTTTTTATCCCGTTAGGTAATTGTCCGCTCTGGTCAAAAAACTGCCGCAAACAAAACACGGCCGGAAAGGATAATCGAGTAGTGCGAGTTTGGCTAGTAGTTTAGCGAAAAAACCTTGTAATAGCAGGGAAGTAAAGGTCTACACTACGCAAAGCATAGAAATACTGGGCAGGCTTCCTTGAACAAGATTTAACTGATGGGGTTCTACTGTCTTTGCACGGACTGTATGCTTTCCTGTACTGACTTCATTTTTCTGGGCCAGGGCGTGGCTTTGCGAATAGATTCAGGTAGCGATTTAATCTGCTGTACCGCTGCCGCTTTGTCTTTGAATGCACCATAGACCACTACGAACCAGTCTTTTCCCTTATATTTTCCTCGATAATAAGCCGTTTTATCTCTGGAAAGCTTCTGGTCTCTGATGAATTTTCTGACTGCCTTTTCATTTCTGGAGCCCAGCAGTTGCAGCGTGTAATTACCCGGTTTCTGCTTTATTAACCAGGCCTCTCTGAGGCTGAGTTTGTCGCCGGTCTGAGCGACAGGCAATTGTATTTCCTTTGAAATTTTAGCGTTTGACTGTTTTATTTCTTCAACAGGTACAATTGCGGGCTCTGGCTCTGGCTCTGCTTTTGCTATTTGAGTGGGTTGAATTGCTGACTCGGGTTTCTGTACGATGACAGGCGTTGTTACTTCTGTTGAGGGCTCGTCTGGTTGCTGATTTTCCTGCGTCTCTGTGGTTATCTGAGGGGGTGTATCAGTTGTTTTCTCGAGCACCAGTTCCCTGGCAGGGTTTGTAGTTTGTGACGGGTTGACTATTGGTTGAGCCGTAGCTGATTTTTCCAGTTTCCTGGTCGTTTCCGGTGGCTTTTTGATTTCGGGAGGCGTCCTCGCAATAAGCCCCGTATTTTCACGAGCGACTGATTCCGGCGCGGTAGCTAGACTTTTTGCGGGCACTGGTTTGTCAGCGGGCGGTACTGCAAGTCGTTGCTGGTGGTTTGCAACAAGTGCCGGTTTTTCAACTGTCGGTGATTTCAGAAGCCATCCCACAATGCCTGCGAGCAGTACGGCGCCGGCCACGAGGGAGCTAATGAGAGGTAAATTAGCCGGTTTGTTATGTCGCACGCTTGCTTTTAGGTTGCTGCGACCATGGCCTTCGATCAGGCAAATTTCAGCCTGACGGTTAATTTCTAAGGGGCGGCCATCGGCGGCTTTGTTGATTGCCTGGATCTCGGTTTCTGTAAAAGGGTTTCCTCCGCTGTAGCCTGCAACTGCCATGCGGTGTAAAAGATAAGCAGATGTATCATTTGTCGTAAAGCGGGGCATTTCCAGAATTTGGGCAGTATTTTTAAAAATATCTGAATCCAGTGCGGCATGTACTTTTTCGGATAAATCGTCTGTGCCGAAGAGCAGAAGTCGTGTGCGATCAATGATATTTTCTTCAAATAATACGGAAAGTCTTTTCATCCCTTCTGGCGTGAGAAGCTGCGCATCATCAACCATGACAACCAGCAGATCGTTGTCATTACTGCGATTAATCCATTCGGTAATCAGTAATTTTGCAGGGGCGTCCGGGTAGCCGCCAAGGTGTGCTGCCAGGATATGCTGAAATTGTTCGGCCTGCGAGGCGGCGAGATTGCACATCGTCCAGTCGGTTTTTGCGGTTTTGTTAAGATATTGCGCCAGTGTCGTTTTGCCACTGCCATCAGGCCCAGTGACGACGATGACGGCATCGCCGAACTGGGTGAGGTGCGAAAGCAGGTCGAGGCGTTGCATCAACGTGCTACCGGCATAAAAGAACTGATCGTCAATTTCGTTGCGAAAGGGGGTGGTATTCAGGTCATAATGCTCAAGATAGGCTGGCCGATCCGTAGTTTCTTCGATCATAAGATCACCCGGGTCATCGATTTAGGCATGCTGAAAATTCCACTGAAAAATAAAAGAGAATTATACGGTTAGTGGATTACCTGAGCCACTTTAAATTAGGGCTGTTTTTTTAAGGCGCAACAGCAGAATGGATTAACAGCCGATGTTTTTACCCTGCTCCAGGGTTTCCTGTAAGAGAGCCGGGCTGTAATCATCGCAAACAAAGGCATCACCAATTGCTCGCATCAAAATCAGCCGTAAACCACTGTCGAGGGCTTTTTTATCGACCGCCATTAATTTTGCGAATTGTTGCGCCTGCATAGAATCCGGTGGTGCAAAAGGTAATGATGAGGCATCAAGAAACCGGACGATGCGCTGGACATCGCTTTTGGGTAGCCATCCATGCCGACAGGATAAATCGGCCGCCATCGCCATACCGGCAGCGACGGCTTCGCCATGTAGCCATTCTCCATAGCCCATGCCCGTTTCGATCGCATGGCCAAAGGTGTGCCCTAGATTGAGGAGTGCGCGTTGTCCACTTTCACGTTCGTCAGCCGCCACAATCTCGGCTTTGCACAAACAGGATTTTTCGATGGCATAGACCAGTGATTCGGGGTCCCGAGTCAGTATCGACTGAATATTCTCCTCAAGCCAGGTGAAGAATTGGCTGTCTTTTATGAAGCCGTATTTAACCACTTCGGCGACACCAGCAGAAAGTTGCCGGTCTTCGAGTGTATTCAGCGTTGATGTATCGGCAAGTACGCAGCGTGGCTGGTGAAATGCGCCGATCATATTTTTGCCCAGTCGATGGTTGACGCCTGTTTTACCACCGACAGAGGAGTCAACCTGGGCTAACAGGGTGGTAGGGATCTGGATGAAATCAACACCTCGTTGGTAGCTGGCAGCAGCAAAACCGGTCATATCGCCAACAACGCCACCGCCTAGCGCAACAAGGCAGCAATGGCGGTTGAATCGAGCGTCGAGTAAGGCATCAAATATACGATTGAGGATCTCGAGAGTTTTATATTCTTCGCCATCGGGAAGAATCACGCTGTGGGTGTTAAATCCGCTAAGGGTGTTGAGTACGGTGTCCAGATACAGCGGGGCGACCGTTTCATTGCTCACCACCAGGACTTGTTTGCCATGAATATGTGGGGTTAGCAGTTCGGCTCGAGATATCAGGCCAGGCCCGATATGTATCGGGTAACTGCGCGGGCCAAGATCTAAATTTAAGGTTTTATGCATGGGGTAATTCTAGCGTTAACCGGATGGAGTAACCATTGTTAATCGAGTCTGCGCTGTGCCTGGGCGATAATTTTTTCCAGAATATCACGTACCCGATTGCCGTCAGTCTTAATGATAATGTCAGCAATTTCCCGATAAAGCGGTTCTCGGGCAGTCATCAGGTCGCTAAGCTTTTTCCTGGGGTTGGGTGTTTGCAGTAAAGGGCGGGTTGTATCATGCGACGTACGCCTCAGTTGCTGACTGACTGAGGCGTGTAAAAAAATGACAGTCCCCCTGTTGAGATGTCTGCGGTTTTCCGGGTCAAGAATAGCGCCGCCACCGGTTGCCAGGACGATATCAGGCTTTGCTGTGAGTTCTTCGATCATGCACTGCTCACGCTTGCGAAAACCTTCTTCACC
>JAZGER010000224.1:0-2069 GCA_036478835.1 Gammaproteobacteria bacterium
GGTTGCAGCATTTTACGCTGACGCTTCCAAAGAGCACCTTCGCTCACCATGATTCCGCGTCCCAAAAGCACATTAACCCGGTCTATTCCTACGCCCTTCCGGTAGTTTTTGTAGTTACTGGCTAAAACCTGCTTCGCCATTGCAGGATGCGTTACGACATAGATCCAGGACTCTTGTTCCAGACTTTTAAGTTTTGCGATGTCGCCGTATTGGGTGAAGAGATCGGACAACAAAGGCAAAAGGGTTTCGGGATTGTTGTAATCAATCCGATGATCTTCGCCCGGGGGAAGAAGCCGTGATGATTTCGTCATGGGCTATTAATTGACTATGGAAACTATTCTGACTGTTTTACTATAGAATAGATATATATCTTTCTCGTTCAAGATTGTCCATTTTCATCAGACACCGTGACTCGCGAAAGAGTAGAAAAAATTATACGTCACCTGAGTGTATCGGTAACCTAATCTATTTATTGCACTTGAGGGAAATAGAATACCAGAAATAGCCAAATTAAGGTTGAAGCCAATGAAATCACCAGAACTCCTACTACCCGCGGGCGATTTGCAGCGTATGCGATATGCGTATGCCTATGGGGCAGATGCCGTTTACGCGGGTTTGCCACGCTACAGCCTGAGAGTCCGTAATAATGGATTTAATCTAGAGAAACTGGGAGAAGGAATTCAAGAAGCCCATCAAAAGGACAAATTGTTTTTCGTTGCAACCAACCTGATGCCCCATAACACCAAGCTTAGAACCTTTATGGATGATATGGCTGAAGTTATTGCCCTGCAGCCAGACGCATTGATAATGGCAGACCCTGGGTTGATTATGATGGTCAGAGAAAAATGGCCGGAAGTTCCTGTTCATCTATCTGTACAAGCGAACACCGTCAATTACGCAGCAGTTAAATTCTGGCAAACCCTGGGTCTGCGGCGAATTATTTTATCCCGAGAGCTTTCTCTTGATGAAATCGAGGAAATACGGCAACGCTGTCCGGATATGGAGCTTGAAGTTTTCGTTCATGGTGCCTTGTGTATTGCCTATTCAGGTCGGTGCCTTTTATCCGGTTATTTTAATCACCGTGATGCAAACCAAGGTAGCTGTACTAATTCATGCCGATGGGAATATAAAATTCAGGAAGATGATAATGGCAATCAAGCGACTGAACCGATAAAGTTCAATGCATTTGACGCCATGAATGCCAACGCACTCTCTGACAATAAAAAAATTGAGAGGCACCCTCTGGCGGATCGCGAATACTTAATAGAGGAACCGGGAAGACCAGGAGAAATGATGCCGATCGCCGAGGATGAACACGGTACTTACATCATGAATTCGAAAGATTTAAGGGCGGTGGAATATGTGGAACGACTGGTGAAAATCGGGATTGATTCACTAAAAATAGAAGGCCGTACAAAATCGCTCTATTACGTCACCCGTGCGGCACAGGTTTATCGCCGTGCTATCGATGACGCTGTGGCAGGCCGTCCATTCAATCCGCTGTTACTTGCCGAACTTGATGGTCTGGCAAATCGGGGCTATACCCCTGGTTTTTACCAGAGGCATATCACTCATGAGATGCAAAATTATCTGACTGGTTATTCAAAAAGTCATAAACAGCAATATGTTGGCCAGGTCATTGACTACGATACTGAATCCAGTGTGGCAGTGGTCGATGTAAAAAACAAGTTTGCTGTTGGTGATCTATTGGAAATTATTCGTCCGGAAGGAAATCAACGCATCACGCTGGAATCCATGGAGAATTTGAATGGAGGTATAATGAATGAGGCGCCAGGAGGAGGATATCAAGTAAGGATACCCATCCCAGAAGGTTCCGGGATGGGGCTGATTGCCAGATACCTCGATTCCTAAAGGCTAACAAGCCCTCTGGCCGTTGCCGGTTAGGCATGAATACCCCACTCGAATATTTCAAGTGGGTTTCCTTTTCAGAAGAATGCGTTCTTTATTGATCAGAAAATCCACTACAGCCAACATTTTTTTTAGTCCACCCGCGCGCATACGGTCAACACGATATTTGCCGTTAACGATAATTTCTGGAACACCCACAG
>JAZGER010000225.1:0-2001 GCA_036478835.1 Gammaproteobacteria bacterium
GGTTGCAGCATTTTACGCTGACGCTTCCAAAGAGCACCTTCGCTCACCATGATTCCGCGTCCCAAAAGCACATTAACCCGGTCTATTCCTACGCCCTTCCGGTAGTTTTTGTAGTTACTGGCTAAAATCTGTCTCGCCATTTCAGGATGCGTTACGACATAGATCCAGGATTCCTGTTCCAGACTTTTAAGTTTTACGATGTCGCCGTATTGGGTGAAGAGATCGGACAACAAAGGCAAAAAGGTTTCGGGATTATTGTAATCAATCCGATGATCCTCGCCCGGGGGAAGAAGCCGTGATGATTTCGTCATGGGCTATTAATTGACTATGGAAACTATTCTGACTGTTTTACTATAGAATAGGTTCTTAATATACCTGAGTGCCTCGGTAACCTATTCCATTTATTGCACTTGAGGGAAATAGAATACCAGAAATAGCCAAATTAAGGTTGAAGCCAATGAAATCACCAGAACTTCTACTACCCGCAGGCGATTTGCAGCGTATGCGATATGCGTATGCTTATGGGGCAGATGCCGTTTACGCGGGTTTGCCACGCTACAGCCTGAGAGTCCGTAATAATGGATTTAATCTAGAGAAACTGGGGGAAGGCATTCAAGAAGCTCATCAAAAGGGTAAATTGTTTTTCGTCGCAACCAATCTGATGCCTCATAACGCCAAACTCAAAACCTTTATGGCTGATATGGCGGAAGTCATTGCCCTGCAGCCGGATGCATTGATTATGGCTGACCCTGGATTGATTATGATGGTCAGGGAAAAATGGCCGGAAGTTCCTGTTCATCTATCTGTACAAGCGAACACCGTCAATTACGCAGCAGTTAAATTCTGGCAAACTCAGGGTCTGCGACGGATTATTTTATCCCGAGAGCTTTCCCTTGATGAAATCGAGGAAATAAGGCAACGCTGCCCGGATATGGAGCTTGAAGTTTTTGTTCATGGTGCCTTGTGTATCGCCTATTCAGGCCGGTGCCTTTTATCCGGTTATTTTAATCACCGCGATGCCAATCAAGGTAGCTGTACCAATTCATGCCGATGGGAATACAAAATTAAGGAAGATGATAGCGGTAACCAAGCCGCGGAACCGATAAAGTTCAACGCGTTTGATGCCATGAATACTAACGCGCTGTCTGAAAGTGAGAAAATCGAGCGACACCCTTTGGCAGATCGTGAATATTTGATAGAGGAACCGGGGAGGCCGGGAGAAATGATGCCGATCGCCGAGGATGAACATGGTACTTACATCATGAATTCGAAAGATTTAAGGGCAGTGGAATATGTGGAACGATTGGCGAAAATTGGGATTGATTCGCTGAAAATAGAAGGCCGCACTAAATCGCTCTATTACGTCACCCGGGCCGCACAGGTTTATCGCCGTGCTATCGATGACGCTGTAGCAGGCCGTCCATTTAATCCGCTGTTACTTGCCGAACTTGATGGTTTGGCAAATCGGGGCTATACCCCTGGTTTTTACCAGAGGCATATCACTCATGAGATGCAAAATTACCTGACTGGTTATTCAAAAAGTCATAAACAGCAATATGTTGGCCAGGTCATTGACTACGATACTGAATCCAGTGTGGCAGTGGTCGATGTAAAAAACAAGTTTGCCGTTGGCGATCTATTGGAAATTATTCGGCCTGAAGGAAATCAACGCATCACATTGGAATCCATGGAGAATTTGAATGGAGGTGTAATGAATGAGGCGCCAGGGGGAGGATATCAAGTAAGGATCCCTATCCCAGAAGGTTCTGGGATGGGGCTGATTGCCAGATACCTCGATTCGTAAAGGCTAACAAGCCCTCTGGCCGTTGCTGGTAAGTCATGAATGCTCCATTCGAACAGTTCAAGCGGGTTTTCTTTTCAGAAGAATGCGTTCTTTATTGATCAGAAAATCCACTACAGCCAACATTTTTTTTAGTCCACCCGCGCGCATACGGTCAACACGATATTTGCCGTTAACGATAATTTCTGGAACACCCACAG
>JAZGER010000226.1:0-17531 GCA_036478835.1 Gammaproteobacteria bacterium
TCAGTTCTTCGATACCCGCTGACACGGCCTCTTCTGCCGCATACTGGATCAATGGCTTATCAACAACCGGTAACATTTCTTTGGCAACCGCTTTGGTCGCTGGAAGGAATCGGGTACCTAAACCCGCTACCGGAAACACAGCTTTCTTGACACCTCTTAACGAAGTTTTCATTTCACCCACCTTGTTCTCCAAATGTAGTTTTAAATACAGAGGATTTTTCAAATCATCTGTACTCTATGCACTGTCAGTAACGACAGAAAACTACACTTCTTGAATCAGGCGTAACGCTAAAAAAGGACGTCGAAAACCACTGCATCTATTTTATTTTATTATTAATCAATGCATTACGACACTATCATAATCTTATTTCTATATTTCTAAGCAAGAGCGGATACGCTCCAAACAGGCTGACCTCAACGTTCGAGAAACTATTTCAGAAAAACCTGCGAACCGTATTTCAAGAAGCCCTGCTGATAATGTCTTCGATAATAAGCCAGTGCACTCATTCCATTAATTGACACATCAAAAATTTTCCACCCCTGGTTAGCTAAATGATGAAATTTGAACATCATGCGGATAGGCGGTTGCTGGGGATGAAACACACGTGCCACGATAGCCACATCAGCCGGGCCAATTTGCCGTGGCGGAAAAAAATTAAGGCGTAACGCCTGACTACTGAAAATGCCCAACTCCCGCCCTATAACAGCAAAAATTTTCTCTTTCAGCCGATTCTGGAAGCTCGCCTGTTCTTGAATCTCCATTTGGGAATAAGCCTTTCCAGCTATCCATTGCGCCATTGTATCAAGGTCAAAATGCTGGATCACTTCGTCCTGCAGAAAACGCAGCACTGTAGCCGGATCGCGCTCCTTGCTGCTTTGCATGAAGGTTTGAATCATCGACATTTGCTGCTGCAAAAGTCTTGCTGGCACAGTGAAATCAATAGCGGGATTCCGTTGCCCAGCAATGGAGGATTGGCCAAATGAAGATGAAAATACCTGACCTGACATTAACAGACAGCCCATCAGTGGCAGCCAACGCAATACTCTGTTCATATTCTCACCTTCTGAAATAGATTCTGACAGGTTTTATCTCCACGTTATTAACTGGATTTTTTTGCCTGTTGGCCTGATGGATCGGTAAACCGATCGTTTAAAGTCTGTACATATTGATCTGCCGAAGCGATAATTTTTTGTAACCGCCCACGATTAAACCGTCCCCATCCTGCCGGGGTGGTGCTGAAAATACTTTTCCAGAAACGTGTATTTTTGAAAAATGCGCGAGATAACCGTTCTTGCTCCGGGCCTGCTTCATATTCAGTTTGTACATAATCAAGTGTTTTTGAACGTACAACCCGACGCACCAGAAAATGGATTAATATTAGTGAACCAATACCACCAACCAGGGCCGCTACCTGCCAGCTGGGATTCGACATAAATTCTGCTAACCATGGAGGAGCAAACTTCAATCCCTGCCAGTAGCCGGCCATGATTGTTCCACCCAGTGCTACAAGCCCTAAGAGACCATATACGATTGCATCCGTCCATAAGACACCGCGTGCCCAGCGACTTGTCAGGTTAGATATTTGTGGCACATAACCTTCCTCAATATCTTTAGCCGCTTTATCTAACGCACCAATGATTCGATAGGCTCGATCCGTCGAAACATCTGACATTCGTTTGTGAATCTCTGCAAGATCCACGTCACGCTTGGACTCGAAACGCTCGCGTAAAGCAGGGTCATCAATTTGAGTGGCCGCATCAGGATTATAAATGCTGTAAAAACGCCCAGTCGTCAACCCTTCCTGAGCGAGTGCCCTTTGCCAGGCGCCATAAACATCTTCAGGGTTATCTTCACGAGCAGTGGTATCTATCTGGTTCAGCACATACATGAATTTGTTCGAATCTGCACGACCAATGGTGTCTTTGACCAGATGCGTTAACGTATCGGTCATTGCCCCGGGTTCAGGATGCCGTGCATCAAAGAACACCAGAACAAGATCAGACAGGTCAACGATGTGGCGGGTCAACCGTAATGTAGCAGAGCGTTGTGAATCCGCATCAAACCCAGGAGAGTCGATGAGAATCCGGCCGCGCACCGAATCACTATTGATAGTTTTAAGCTGTAAATAGGCATCTACTCGTCCACCTTCGCCAGGCGCTACCTTGTCGAGCTCCTGTCCAATTTGGTAAAAAGGGAAACGTGGGTCGGCATCAAGCGCAATCCCTGGCAAGACACGAGGCTCTGGATCATTGCTATAGCAAACGACGGTAAATTTATCATCAACAGCCTGGTTACCGGTTTCCTGCAACTTACCCCCAAGATAATGATTGATAAATGTCGACTTTCCTGCGGAGAAAGTACCCAGCACAGAAATTAGTGGCCACCAGGAAATCTGTGTCGCAAATGAATCGTTTTTATCCAGTAAACCCATTGCGTAACCAATTTTATCGAGGCGACGAAAACCATCAACGACGGAAACCAGCACTGGGTTTTCTTCTTTTAGATGACCTTCCAGACTCTTTAAACGTTTGCGAATACTACTTCCTGCTCTCATATCTTTTCACTCTATTATTTGTGTTGTTTGCAACAGATAAAACCGGGTATTTACCAGGGCATAAAGCTGTTCATAAACCGCATGGGCCCAGTCGTATTTTGAATATTCTCTCCCATAGAAGCCGTATCGTGACGCATCTGGTAAATCGTATTGGTCATACTTCCCAGTGATCCATTCATCGTGCCCATAGTACCATTCATTGTTTTTAGACTGCTGGTCAAATTTGTCATTTCATCTTTCTGGCCGCCAATATGCGCTGTCATAATTTTCATACTTTCAGACATCGAGTCCATATTCGACACAACACGCGACATATATTCATCAACATTAATCATATTGATCGCAACTGCTTCAATCCGATGCGTAATCTCATCAATATCATTTGTCAGTTTATAAATCAGATAGAACCCGTAGCCTGCCAGGATAATAAAAGCAACCATCGATGGGTAGACGATAAGCTCCCACCTTCGGGCACTTGCCTCAAAGGTTTTTGAAAATTGCTCAAGACATACGCCAATTTTCTCAACAACGTCAGATGAGCCTCTTTCGCCCAGGGTTTTATTTTCTACCATAGTTAATTTCTCAATAATACCAACCTGGCTACTTTTGATTTGGCCAGGCAGCCTTGGTTACAGTTTCATCCAATAGGTTCGCTTTATCTGATTTCAACCCTCTTAGCAGGGACACCATATGCATAGCTGGACCATAGTGTTTCTGGTTGACAAGGCGAACCCCTGCTTCGTAATACATGTTAGCGGCATCATCCCATTTTCCATTGGCGTAATATACATTGCCTAGCTCCCCGTAAAAATCAGGGTTTTCGCCTGAAGTCGCAATCAAGGATGTATATTTCTCTACGGCCTCATCAATGTCACCTTTCCAAAAGGCATCTCTTGCCAGGCGAAGCATTTTTTGCGCGTTGGTTTCCGGGCGACCCGCATTATTTTTCTGTTGCTGTTCGGGTAGCGACTCACTATGGACAGGACCATAGCTTCCTCGATAAGAATTTTTTGGCTGCGGGTTCACGCTGGAATTCGCAGTAATTTCACCCGCTGCAGATGTTTCAATACGGCCGTCATCTGCTTTATGCTTCGTTCCATCAACGGAATGCGGCTGGCTTTCTGGCTGGATATCACCCTGAACGGATGCGGTCGCCTGGCTAACTGCCAGTTTTGCCTGCGAATCTATCTGCGCCTCGACAGGTTTTATTTCTGAGTTACTTTCATTCGACTGGTGACTATTAACAACACGGCTAGTGTCGATGTTTTCAGTCGCCGCTGCAGTCGTTTCGTCTTTTGTGGCAGTGTCATCAAGAGCCTTTGCTGCAGGAACAGCTTGCTTCTCAGGCTCTTCATCTAGTGGTGGCGCGATCTTTTTTATCTCATCATCAATATCAACATGCACAGGTGCTACGTCAACATTCGGCCTGAAACCTGGCAAATTGGCAGACAGATCAGCAGGTGCCGCCAGATCAGATGACTCCATTCCTTCTGCCACCTGTTCAGCGGTTAATACAACAGAAGTATCTTCGGCAATCTCATCTGTCGCAAGTTTATTCTGATTGGCTGCATCAGTGAACAAATCATTTCTGAATATATAGGCCAGTAATGCAAGAAGTACTGCAGCAACTAGAAAACCGTGACTAACAAGTCGTCTTAATAGACTCATGTCTTAATTCCTCTTAAATAAAATTCAAATGTTAATTATTTCTGTAGAAGCGCTGGATACAATGCAAAAGCCAATGCATTGAGTTCCCTGGCGGCCTTACTCGACGGTGACATTTCAAACACTGCCAACCCTTCACTCATTGAACGACGATAAACTGTTCTGTTACAGATACGTTTATTGATAACTGTTAAGCCTGGCAAGCTTTCCAATGCTTGTTCAGCCTCATCCGATTCTCGTATTGCTGAATGCGTATCAGCTCGGTTGATAAATGTTATCACCTCTGAAGCCACGGGTTGTAATAAACTGTTTCTAACTAGCTTTAAAAAGCGTTGCGTTGCCCAGACATCAGGCTGGCTGGGAGGCACTGGAATGATAACCCTGTCGGCTACACTAATTGCTTTTTCCATGGCAGCCAAATTCGCAGCACCTACATCGATCAGCACCTCTCCTGAAAATGCGCTTAATTCCTTCAGATCAACATCTGTTGCAGTAATGACGGTTAACGCAGGCTCATGATCATCTTCTGTACGAATACGACTCACATCGCTTAACGTTTGCTGGGGATCAAGATCGTAGACAATAACATCCGAAGAATGGTGCAACAGCCATATTGCGAGATTGAAAATGGCGGTACTCTTCCCTGAACCACCCTTCAAATTTGCAAGCACTGTAATCATATGTTTTACCTGTTAAGAAAATTCATTCATTCGAACAATATAGCTATTATCTGGATCTGGTTAATTACTTTTTTCCATTTCTTTTTCAATCATCTTGTAGCCTGCAGGAATAGCAAACAAAGCGCCTGGCTGAGTACCCGGCCTGATATTCAATAACGCGCGCAGATAACCGCCAGGCAATTCTTCCCGAACAAACAAACCAAGCTGATCATCGTACCATTGCAAGGCCGAAAATCTTTCTTTACCCGGCAAGGTAGTTAGCCTTTCCCACTTCTCTACTTTTCGGTTTTGCATCATTTCATGCCCTATAAATCGCATTTCGACTAGTGTCGTATCAGGCAATCGTTCTCTCAGGATCATAAACCTGCTCTGATCAATCCAGTATTCCGCAACCTCGGATTTACCATCATCCTTTGTTTCAACCTGCCATTTAACAGCGTTGCGTCCGTTGACAACTTCGCTATTGAGTTTTTTACAGTTAGCATTCTGCATTCCCGAGCAGAGGTTGGAACTCTCTGTCGATACCGCGTGGGTAAAAGAAGCTGTTGCTTTCTTTTTCTCAAGGTAGGTCCGACTAGCCGGGTAAAGAACCAACGTTTTTTCCTGCCCCAGGCCGTAGATTTCAACAATACTGACGCCATTCTTCACGTATTCTTTTCTAACTCCATTAGCACCCACGTACATTCTTGATTGTTGTGGATGAGCCTGAGGTGATTGCTGATAAGCATCAGCCGAGAATTCGATTGCCTGCGCAAAGAATGGGGCTAATACAGCCAGGAGCAAAAATACAATACTTAGCGCTTGCCGATTCATTAATAAATTCATTCCTGGTGTAAACCCACTCAACCGACATCAAAATAGCAAGAGCTCGCTGAGCTCTTGCTATTACTCACTTATTGACCGCCAGCGGGCCCTTGCGGTGCCTGTATGGGTGCGGGTGGTGGAGGTGGCTGCATACCCCGCCCACCGTAACCACCAGGATAGCCGCCGCCATATGGGCCATAGCCCGGCCCATAACCGTACCCAGGACCACCGCCGTAACCACCACCGCGGCCATAATAATCATTATAGCCCTGGCCATTGCCCCGAGCATTTCCACGGCCACCCATATTAAAGCCGAAGTTACCATCCATAGCACTATTTCCATCGCCCCAGCCATTGTTGCCCCAGCCGTTATTGCCACCCCAACCATTATTACCCCAGCCGTTATTGCCACCCCAGCCATTGTTGCTCCAGCCGTTATTTCCACCCCAGCCATTATTATTCCAGGGACCCCACCATGCATGAGCTGAAGACATTGGTATCGACAAAACGCCCGCAAATGCGGCAATTACCATTGCTTTCTTTAAATTAATCATCGGTTGCAACCTCCATGGTTGTTTACTTGGTCGATACGGCATCTCAGATACCGCCTGCTATTGGATGCACCATTAAATTGAAACAAACATCCAAATTCTCATAATAGTTACCAGACACCGGGGGCAACAGGGGGGATGCCTATATAACCTGGTAAAGGTTGTACGTAACCGCCATAGGGTGAATACCCGGCTCCACCGGGTAGACCGCCGGGCGGCATGTATCGAGGATACGGAGGCGCGGGTGCATAGCCTGATCGGTTGTGCGAATTTCCCATTTTATTTTTTGTTTCAAGCGTCTCCAGAGGCCGGTATCGATAAGCTGATTGGCCGGGGGGTTGGTAACCTCCTGGCCTCTGGCGCCTGTTCTGTCCCGAGTTATTAACCGGAGGTGCTCCCCAGTGAGGGCTGCCAGTATCGCCTCTATCTTGAGCTGCTTGTTGCCCATAAGCCGGAGGGTGATACGGCTGACTCGGCATGTAATTTGTCCCTGACTGCGGGTTGTATTGCCTCCCGTATCCATTGCCAAACTGAGGCTCTGCCTGTTGATTTGGCGACTGAGGATGTCCGGGGTTATAACCATTCACCTGTTTTTGTGGGGGCATGGGAGCTGGTTGCTTTTGCTGCATAGTATTCGTACTTTTTTTATCTGACGTTAGCTCCTCGTCTTCATCTATGACATCACTGCAACCCTGCAAGGCCAAAACGCAAGCTAAAAATATTCCTGGGATTCGTAACCATGATGTATCCATTTCTGCTCTCTTCACTGTGTCTGGTGGATTGTGACACTTGAATGCCCTGCTGATATATCCTTGAGCAGGCATTTCTGCAAATGCCAATGATGTCAGCATGAAGCAAGAATTTAATTGTTCGGCGAATGCTGACAAATAAAACCTCATTAACCCTATGCGTTACACCAACCTTCCTTATTTATCCTTATCCTCATCCATCAAGCGTATACCTCGGCGAGGCTTGCCTTTCTTGCTCGTCGCTTTTGCAACAGCCGGTTTTTTCTCTGCGGCGCCCTTAGTCGCTGGCTTCGTTTTTTTGCTTGTTGTTTTTTTCTTTGTGGTTTTTTTTCCGGCGGTTTTACCTGGTGATGCAGGCGTCCGAGTTTGCTTTTTCTCAGACTTTGCTTCAGTTGCCGATTCCGTTTTGGGTTCTGATTTTTCCTGCGAAGGTTCACCTACACCTGGCGCTTTTACGACTGGTTGAATATCTTCTTCGGTATTTCGTCTAGTCGAAAGTGTTTTATCATCCGGCGCAGCTGAAGGCGCTGGCGTAACCGCCCTGGCAACGACGACAGGCTCTTCCGCACGGGAAAACAGACCGATAATTTTCTTGCCACCTTCCATGGCCATAATAACCACTGCCCGGCCAAGATAGAACGCCATCGTGACGCCAGTGAACACTTTGCTCCATAAAGAGAACCATAAGGGTATGCCATCGTCTGTCGACGGACTGGCGGACTCTGGAACCGAAGATGACATCAACGCATATTGTTCGGCAGAATAAAAACGCTTCTCAGCACTAATACAACCCAGGGGGATAACAAGTAATGTAAAGATGGTTGCCACACCAGCGCCAAATAACAGGGAAATTGCCATCCCCTGGAATATCGGATCATTCACAATTGCTAATGCACCTGCCATCAAAGTGAGCGACGTAATAAAAATGGGCCGAAGCCTGAGCTCTGCAGCATCAATCGCTGCCTCACGAATATCCTTGCCTGCTTCGACTTCGTTTTTAACGAATTCAACGATCAGTATTGATATGCGCACAATAATCCCACCGAGCGCTATCATTCCGATCATTGATGTTGCTGTAAATTCTGCGCCCATTATCCAGTGGCCTGGGATAATCCCGATCAGCGTCAAAGGGATCGGCGCCATAATTAGTCCCGCTATTGCGTAGTCTTTAAATTCAAGCACAATCAATGCATAAATAAGCAGCATCGCAGCCATAAACGCAGTGCCCATATCACGAAACGTTTCATAGGTTACTGTCCACTCACCGCCCCATTCAAATCCGGACACACTATCAGTCTTAGGCGCACCTAATAAGCCCATCGGCATCCCCGTAATAGACACTCCATCCGGGGTCACATAGTTTTTTAACTCATCCTCCACCCCGAACATGCCGTAAATGGGCGCGCCAAGCCGACCTTCCATTTCAGCAGTAACATATTCGACACTACGCAAATCTTTATGGTAGATAATCGGGTCTTCTGGTATTTTAACAAAAGCACCTAGTTCACCAAGAGGAATCGATTCTCCCTTTGCATTGGAAATAGGTAAGTTTGATAAACGACCCAGCTGAGAGCGCACGGCTAACGGCGCCTGAATGACAATGTAGGTTGGCTCAAGAGGCGACCCACGTTTTACATCACCCAGCTTATACCCCCCCATAGCCATCGCGAGATTCCTGTTGATCGTATCAACGGAGATGCCATTGCGGGTTGCTTTGTCTGTATTGACCTGAAAACGCCAGTAAAAGAATTCATCGGCAATATAATTATCAACATCGACAACGTTTTCTACTTTGTCAAAAAAAGCTGTCATATCACGCGCAACCTGACGGCGGGTTTCAGGGTCGGGCCCATAAATTTCTGCAACAACGGTTTGTAATACGGGAGGCCCCGGGGGCATCTCGACAACTTGAATCCGGGCACCCAGTGCGCGCGCAACAGGAGTTAATATTTTTCTGGCTTCAACAGATAACGCATGGCTGCTTTTCTCGCGGTCTTCTTTATCAAGCAACATGACCTGAATATCCGCCGTGTGCGCTTCGTTACGTAAATAATAATGTCGCACCAGACCATTGAAATTAAACGGAGATGCAGTGCCTACATAAGTTTGCATTTCTTTTATTTCAGCAATGTTCTCACGCATTAACTGGGCGAGCTGCTGCGTCACATTGGCTGTTACCGGAAGCGCTGTTCCTTCTGGCATGTTAATGACAACATTAAATTCTGGCTTATTATCAAACGGCAGCATTTTTACCGTTACAGTCTTGGTGTAGAACATGACACAGACCATTGCTGTCAATGCGATGATCCCTACTAGAAAAATAATGCCCGTCTTACGGCTACGCACAAGCGGCATGATCACGGGTCGAAATATTTTGCTCACGACACGTTGTGAACGCTTTTCTCGCTCTTCAGCCTTTTCAAATGCCTTCGTGCTTGATGGCCTGACTCGCATAGCAAACCAGGGAGTAAAAACGAACGCAGCCAGTAATGAGAAAAACATTGCCGTCGCTCCAAGAACGGGTATCGGCAGCATATAAGGCCCCATCAACCCACGAACCACGCCCATGGGTAACAGGGCCGAAATAATAGTCAACGTAGCTAAAATCGTCGGGTTACCGACTTCTCGTACCGCATCAACTGCAATTTCAATGGTCGTTTTTCCTGCTTCCATCCAGCGACGGAATATATTTTCGACAACCACAGTTGCATCATCAACCAATATTCCGATTGAAAAAATCAGTGCAAACAGACTCACACGATCAATGGTATAACCCAAAACCCAGGCGGCAAATATCGTAATTAAAATAACGATAGGAATAATGGTTATAACGACAAAGGCGGCGCGCGCACCAAGACCGATTAGACATAAAATAGCTACCGCAGCAGCAGCTTCAAACATCGCCTGAAGAAGTTCGTTGACCTTGTGGTTTGCAGTTTTACCATAATCTCGAGTAATACTGACCTGGACGTTATCAGGAATTAACGTGCCTTTGAGTTCGTCCAGTTTTGCAAGAATACGGTTAGCAATAGCGACCCCGTTAGTCCCTTCTTTCTTGGCTAACGCAATGGTAATTGCTGATTCACCATTAGCCACCATGGCACCTTCTTCTACAGCTGCGCCAGTATAATGATTAACCAACTGGTTGGTTTCAGCGGGGCCATGAGAAATATTGGCGACATCGTTCAGATAAACCGGAGCGCCGCCCCGGATACCGACCACAAGCCTGGAAAGCTCCTGAGCATTCTGCAGAAAAGCCCCCGAGTAAACATTGAACGAAGTACCCCCAGATTCAACATTACCCGTAGATTGCTCGGAGTTAGCCGAGCGTATGGTATTCGCTATCTGGTCAAGGGAGATTCCATAGCCATTCAAGCGTTCAGGATAAACCTCTACCCTGATCTGCTCTGGCCGGCCACCAACAACAAACCCCTGCCCGGTCCCGGAAACTTCCTGTAATCGCTGCAATACATCCACACCCAGCGATCGTAGTGCCCCATCATCAACACTACCCGACCATAAAGTGACAGTGACCACTGGAACATCATCAATCCCCTTGGGCTTGACCAGAGGCATTGAAACGCCTGGTGGTATTTTGTCTATATTAGATTGAATTTTGTCATGCACCTTAACGATAGAAGGCCCCAATGGCTGGCCTACCTTAAATCGTACTGTCACGATAGCCTGTCCACGTCTGGTAGCAGAATAGACATGTTTGACGCCCGGTATTTCTCCCATTATCCGTTCAAGGTGTTCGGTCACCAAACTGGCGACCTGTTCCGAGGAAGCGCCCGGATACTCAACAAATATATCAACCATCGGAACAGAAATCTGCGGGTCTTCCTGCCTGGGGGTAAATATCAACCCCAATATACCCATGAATAACATGGCTACCATGAAGAGAGGGGTGATAGGCGAATCAATAAATGTATTGGCAATTCTTCCGGCTATACCGAGGTGTTCGCGATCCAATTCTTCATTGTTGCTTTTGTTTTCTGACATGATTCAGGCAGACCTCATTCCAACACAAGTATGACGTGTGAATATAATAGTAATGACGATAATCTCGTCAACCTGTTAAAATTTTAGTTTATTCGACCGGAAGACCAGCCGGAAGCCTGGCCAGCAGACGGGTTGGTCTTGATTCTCTCACCTGCTTTTAAGCCGGACAGAACGCTCACCATGTCGTTGCCAACCTGGTCACCTAGACGCACCATCCGGAGTTGAGTTTTATCCTTATCCGTTACGACAAATACAGCAGGCAAACTCCCTCTCCACATAACGGCAGAAATGGGAATCAGTGGCATTGAGCTCGCCGAAGACGATTTATCTGGCACCATAATTTCGACATACATACCTGGGCCAGCAGGAATCCCCTGAGGAAGATCAAGTTTCACCGTTACCGTGTGCCTCTGCGAATCAGCAACGGGAAATATCTTGGCGACTCGCGCATCAAATCGATTATTGCCGACATCCAGCTTCGCAGGAATCATCATCCCTTTTGACATATGTTGAACATGGCGAGCAGGAACTTCAATCTGAGCCTGTAGATAGGTAGTATCAGCGTATTTTAGTAACGCCTGCCCCGGTTGAACTGTATCGCCAACCTCAACCAGTTTCCGCAAAATCGTCCCAGGGAAAGGCGCAACAGAACGTGCATCTCTAATTTTTGTATCGATTTCTTCAATTTGAGCACGGGCGCGGATTTGTTGCCCCTGCGCCTGACTCAGCTGAGTGCCCTGTGAATAAAGATCAGCCTGACGATCAAGCCAGGGATCGCCGCCAGCATTTCCAGGCATAACATCAGCCATAGGCTGAGTAACAAATTGGTCGAACATGGACGGCATCCCCATACCAGGGCTGCCTGAAATTCTCTTTGATTGTGGTGAGTACAGCTCACGGGAATATTGCATCCGAGCGTTTTGGATACTAGCCGTTGTGTTATTAAATTCAGCCAGAGCAGCCCGGCGTTTGGCTAGCAAACTCGCATCATTAATCGCGACCAGAACCTGGTTCCCTGAAAATTTATCACCCTCAGACCCGGCGATAAAATCCACTCGTCCTGGAATCTGAGCTGACAATGTTACTTTACGGAAAGGAACGACAGACCCACCTAATGTGATAGAAGACCCTACCTGGCTTTCCATTACAGTCACGGTATCAGATGAAGATTCCTCCGCTCCAGTAACACCTTGAGAGTAAGTGACTGCAACCAAACCGTAGCTTACCAATATCGAAAAAAACCTGTTTTTTTTAGTATTAGCCATATGTAAATTCCGTCGTGAAATCACCAGATAAAATAAAAATCTGGGCAGCCTGACAGCACCACCCAGCAAAGCTAATCAGTTGAAACGCTGTGTTAAACAGAGCCCATGACTGAAAAACTCTTGATAAATGGTCCAGCCATACGAGGATCTTTTATCATCGCGGTGTAATCCCCCACTTGAAATTTCATTTTTCTTGAGGTGTAGGCCATTCCCAAACCCATCATACCAGGCGGTTTTTTCATCCATTTTTGCCAGTTGCCTTCACTTGCTCGGATGTCCCAGCTTAGATCCTGACCATCGAAAACACCGGCAGAAACAGCTTTGCCATTTTCGACCGTTAATACACCACGAGGCTGATCTTCGCCATCAATGCCGTATGCTATTACCGAATTAAAGCCAATTTTTGCTAGTGCGTCAGACAATGCGGGCTCATCATTCCACTTACCCATGTATGCATCCATCCAGTCACCTGTAAATAAATCTGTCATAACTTTCCTCCAATGCTTTCCAATCTATTGTTAGGTAAGTCATTCTGTTTTAATTTTTACAGATAAGCAATACAACAGCTCACATTCTTTATAAATTCAGCGAAGTGTTTACCAAGCCCAATATACGCATGTTTATAGATAGCTTTTAATATTCGATATATTAGATTATATTTGATTTGTACATATTTGTATTATATAGAAAATTATTATATGTATGCGCTTCTATGCGAATGTTTACTCGACTTCTTTAACACCCGGCCCAAGTAACACCGCAATCCATCGACTATCTTCATCCGAAGAGAGTGCAATCTGCACGGCTATTGTCAATGGGACTGAAAGAAACATGCCTACCGGCCCTAACACCCACCCCCAGAAAACCAGGGAAACAAAAACGACCAATGGTGACAAGCCCAGTTTGTTTCCCATCAATCGGGGCTCAAGCATACTACCCACCCCCATATTGACGACCAGATAAAGAACAGTAACCGCCACCGCACTACCGACACCCATTTCAAGCAAACTCACAAGAATGGCCGGCACAGCGGCGATGATTGACCCGATATTCGGGATGAAATTAAGCAAAAAAGCCAAAAAACCCCACAACAGGGGGAAATCAACGCCAAGAAACATCAGAATGATCGAGATAATCACCCCAGTTAATAGCGATGTCATGGTTTTGATACCCATGTAACGTTTCACATTCTCGACCATCGCCTGAACGTTATCCAGCGTCATTGCGTGCACCCCACTCGCTTCACGTAATTTCCCGGAAAACGTGGAAACCTCAAGCAGAATAAATATGACCGTCAACAGGATCAACATCGTATTGGTAAATACCCCGCCGAGGCCTTTCAGCATCACAGACACAAGCGACATAGCCGATGAGGGGTTAAAAATCTCCTCGAATGTCTCACTCGAAAGAACCAACCCCATCCCGGCCATCCAGTCAACGATTCTTACCGTTAACTGCGATAATTTTTCCTGGTAAACGGGCAAAGCTTGGGAGAAGCCATCTATTGCGCCGCCCACAAGCGCGATAACAACAAAGCTAGCGCCGACAACACCAACGATAACAAGGAGCAATGACAACCAGACAGGCAGCCGCTTATTTTGCAGCCAGGTTAATAATGGCGTGCAGATAATAGCGATAAAAACTGATAACAAAAACGGGACGATCATCGCCTGTGCCGCCCGCATCCCCGCAACAACGACAATAAAGGCAGCTAATCCCATCAGGGTGCGGTACGAAACACTTTGAATGCCATTTTCTCTCATTAGATCATTTCCAGCAGCAATTATCACAGGTAGCGAATTATAGACGTCTAGTGAACTAATTACCTGTACGAATCAGATGTCCGCATTTCTATTCAAGCAGACATTCTAAACGCCGATATAGAGAACACTGTGAATAAAACACAGTGATGTCACGCAGTGCCTGACCCTAAAATAATGGATATGAAATGCCAATTCTTGCGAAATTTGTACCTTTAATTGCTGATTGCCAGAAAATGACGAATGGATTCCTGGAATCAATGACCAACCGGATGTTTGATAATTCGGATGCTGCTTTATTAGATTTTGCCGAAAAAGCTGAAAGCAACATCGCTCAATCGCGTTTTTTTGAAGCAATGAATGAAATTCGCAGAAAACGCCAACAGTTCGAAACCAGTTTTTACCAGGAAATAAACCTGAGCTTTGAATCCTTTGCTGCTTTAGAAAAAGAAAATCCTCACCAGGACCCCTCGCCTTTCAAAACGCTTTCTCTTGTTGATGCAGAAGAACAGGAAGAAGATGTCGCTATAAAAAATGCTTTATCAAAGCTACAGCGAAATATACACGAAGAGGTGTTCGCTCTTCGCCAGCGTCTGGCAGTCATTAATAACTGTATCCCCATCCCTGAAAAAGACTTGCCTGGTGGCCCTTCAGTAATTGCCGAAGCCTTTAGAGAAGCAACGAAATCCCTTGAAATGGACACCAAAGCCAAACTAGTCATTCTCGCTCTCTTTGATAAATTCGTGCTCAGCGAAACAGCGGTAATTTACAGCGAAATGAATCAGAAACTACTGTCTGCTGACATCCTTCCAAACTTGAAATATGAAATCAAAAAGAGTGAAGGTGGCTATTCTGTTCCGCTCAGAAAACAGGCAAGCAGTCATGCAAGCTCGAAAGACCAAATCATAAATCGAGCCGCATTAGGTGAAGAGCTGTTCGGTAACATATGTCAGCTACTGTCGAAGAGAAGCGAGTCTATCGAAGACGACAAAAACAATCAGGGGACATTTCCTGAGGAGATTTTCCCGGAAATTGAATCAGCGGCGTTGCACCCTGTGCTCTACGATTCCATCGGTAAAGTCCAGAGAGAAACACTGCAGAGCACCCAATCAGAAACCGTCGCTGCCAATGTCACAAAGCAGAAGCTGGCAGCAAACACGCTCATTGAGAATATCGAGATCGACGATACGCTGATCGACGTGTTACATCAGACAATTATTGAAGAAAAAGAAAAAGTTTTTGGTGGCATTGATCGCCGGAATATTCCTACGGCGGATTCCAATTCCATTGAGCTCGTTGGTATGATTTTCGAATTCATGCTGAAAGAAAAAGAACTGCCCAGCATAGCAAAAGCCTCTCTGAGTCGCCTGCATACACCTTTTCTCAAGCTCTCAATTCTCGACAGAAGTTTTTTTACACAAGAAGAACACCCAGCAAGGAAGTTGCTTGATGCGATGATCTCTGCGGGTATTCGCTGGATAGACACACAAAACCTGAATGAGGGAATATACCCTGAGCTCACGTCTACGGTCGAAAAAATCCTGGCCGAATTTGAAAATGAAGTATTGATTTTCGAAAGTTGCCATAAAGCGTTTGAAGACTCCGTATCTCGCCTGGTTGAAAAATCCAACATCCTGGAAAGAAGGACAAATGAAGCTGCGAACGGCCAGGAAAAACTCCTGTCAGCCCGCGATCTTTCTCAACGTGAAATACACTCCTTGATCGCCGGAAAAACCATTGCAAAACCGGCTTTCAATTTATTGAATAAGCTCTGGGCTGACAAGCTTACTTTTATGATGTTGCGCGATATAACAGCAGATGAAAGCCCGGCATGGACGACAGCACGGAGCCTGGCTAGTGAAATCATATTAAGCACTCAGTTGCCTGCAAGTGTGGATGATCGCCAGTACCGCATAAGTACTATCAAGGGATTTCAACAGGAAATTCGCGATGCTTTAAAAACGGTACACCACGCAGAAAAAGAAGCTTTGTTACAAGCTCTTTTCAACTACCACAACAAGATTCTGGAACCAGAAACTAGTCCGTCTACTCACGATGTAATAAAAACCGATCCAGCTTCAGTCATCCATCAAACGCACAAAAATCTTAGCGAAAAAGAACAAACTGCTCTTGATCAGGTGGAAAACCTGCCTTTTGGGACATGGTTTGATTTCCATGACAAGGTCACTGCGAAAGTTCTTCGCGCAAAGCTGTCCTGGCGTAGCGAAATCACCGGAAAAGTCATGTTTGTCGACGCCATGGGATTAAAAGCCGCTGTCATTGCCAAAACAGATTTAGCTCGAGAAATTGCTGAAGGCTCAGTTTTGATCGTTACTCGAAATAAGGCGCCATTTGTTGATCGCGCCTTATCTGCAGCGCACAAATCATTGGAAAACGACCTGGTCACACCCGCCTAACTAACGGCAACCAGTATAAAAGAGGAAAAACTATGGCACACCCTGACATCTCTCCTGTAGAACAGCGGCGTCAATCACGCCTTGAAATTCAGGACGAACTTCCCGTTACAAATTTGCATTCAGGCCAGCTCCTGGGGCAACTGGTGAATCTATCCATGGAAGGATTTATGATCGCTAGCCCAGCAGCATTAGAAACCGGGACCACCTACCAGCTGAATATCCCACTTAGTGCAGAAGGTGTTGATGATGCAAGCCTGATTGTCGGCGCAGAAAGCCTGTGGTCAGATGATAATAATGGCAGCGGCTCTTTCTGGACCGGATTTTACATTATCGATATTTCACCAGAATATCAGACAATACTTGAACAACTGGTTAGCGACTAATTTTTAACGATCGAAGGCCGTATCTATTTATCATTAAGGATGCTTTGCGGAACGGTTTCAGGCTCTATTGATTAATCAGGCTACTATCATTCTATTCACCCTCGCTTGATTTGTCCCAGACAAGCTCACCGTTGCAGGCTTGTCTGATTGCCTTCAGACGTTGCTCATGGGCTATAAGCTCTTCTTCAGAAGCATGGATAACTCGAAGCGGTTTATTTAATTGGATTCTCCCCGCTTCAACTAATTGCCCCTGTGTCACAGAATTCTGCAAATCATCTAACGACAGAGCCACCTGGCCACCTGTCATCGCCAAATAAACATCCGCTAGAATTTCTGCATCGAGTAAAGCGCCGTGTAAATCACGCTGCGTATTATTTACTTCATATCGCTTGCATAACGCGTCGAGCGAATTTTTTTGACCGGGGTGCATGTGCCTGGCCATTGTCAACGTATCTAGAACCGTACTTATATCGTTGATGATGCGCTTTGATTGACACAAGCCAAACTCGTGATTTAAAAAACCCACATCAAACGGCGCATTATGAATAACTAATTCTGCTCCGCGTATGTATTCAATAAACTCATCATGGATGTCTGCAAAACAGGGTTTGTCTTCGAGAAACTCACTGGTGATGCCGTGCACTTCAATCGCACCCGCATCTATTGCTCGATGTGGATTAATATACTGGTGAAAATGACT
>JAZGER010000227.1:0-8257 GCA_036478835.1 Gammaproteobacteria bacterium
CGCGTTAATTGTTGGTAGCGTTTCAGGGAGATTCGACCGGCTAGCCGCCTGGGGTTTATTCCGGATTGAAACAATGACTCGTTTGCATAAATGTTCCCTACGCCGACAACAATATGGCTATTCATAATAAAAGGCTTTACTGGCACTCGTCGTTGACGAGATGCCTGATAAAGGTAGCTTGCATCAAAATTTTCAGACAACGGTTCAGGGCCGAGGTCTTTAATCAACGGGTGTAAAGAGGGGTCTTTTGTCGTCCATAGCCAGCAGCCAAATCGACGTGGATCCGTATAACGTAAGGTGAGATTATGTTCTAACACAAGATCGACGTGGTCATGTTTTTGAGCGGGTGAGTTAGCTGTCAGGACGCGTAAGCTGCCAGACATGCCAAGGTGCAAGAGTAATGTGCCTGCATTCGTGTGGATGAGTAAATATTTTCCTCGTCGGCTGATATTGAGAATGTTCTTATCAGGTAGGGTTTTTTTTAATTGAAGGGGTATCGGCCAGCGTAGCTGAGGCTGGCGGATAATGATTTTTACTATCTTTTTTCCCAATATATGAGGTGTAATCCCCCGTAGAGTTGTTTCGACTTCGGGTAGCTCTGGCATGGATTATTTTTCTTGCTCAGTGCTACCAATATTGGGAATCTGTAGTAGCTTATCCTGGTTGCCACCAAGATTATATTGCAGGCCTATATCTCGCCTGCCAACAACAAGTGACGTCTCTGACGCAAGTATATCCAGATGAATCATTTCTCGAGGCTGCCTGAGATACAATATAATCTGTCTGTTTTTTTCTATTGGTTTATAGTCTTCCATATTAATGGCGCTCGCTTTTTCCCACTGAGCAATAAATTGAGTGATGCTGCTATCGCTTTCCTGCGTATCTGGCACCGTTAACCATTTGTGGTCCGTATGCGTCACTGTCAGGCCTGGGAGCTGGATTGACTGTATGCGCTGGCCAGTTTGAACGATGCGGGGGCTGACAAAATAAAGCCGGTCAGCATGGATCTGTTGCTGGTAATTATCAGGTATTAAGGCGATTTTATTGTTACTTTGAACGTAGCGCAGACTTTCAATAGCATCAATGCTGCCGAAACGTATTGCCTGGTCGTTTAGAGTGATGGTGCTTCTGGGGGGGGATAGCCCAATCTTTTCCGGTTCCATTTGTTCGGTAGAATAATCATATTTAATGGCTTGTGAGGCGAGCTGGGTTAAAGCTATGACTCTGGTGGAATCAGCGGTTATGGGTTTGTCAGCTTTGATAAACCAGATATCGTTTTCTTTATATAAATCGATGTCTGCAAAAAGTGGGTTTCTTATGGATATGCGAGAAATATCCTCTGGTTGTAGGTGGGTGAGCAGGTTTTTATCTGTCGAATTAACGCCGGGTTTGTAGTAGCTAATTAAGGTAAGAATGCCAATGGATAAAAGCAAAAGAATATTAATGATCCAACGTGATTTCATTGTTTTTCCTGTTAACTAGAGTCGGCGTCGTTTCCACCAGATAAACACACCGCAGGCCAGAAGAGCGAGTGGTAAGGCAAACAAAAACCCAAAAGCTATGACCGTTTGGGCTACTTGTCCAAGTGCTAATTGTGTGTCGTTTTCTACGCGGGCAGGAATTTTAATCAGTGTGTCATTTTGACTCAGCCAGTTAAAGACATTCAGACCCAGATCAAGATTCCCGGCATTTCCCAGGTAAGTGTTTGCCAGAAAGTCGCCATCACCGATAACAATGATTCGCTGCGCTGTATTTTTTAGGACACGATCTGCTGATTCACCTGGTCTTCTTTGTAAGGCGAGCCCGATATCAAAAGGCCCTTTTTGCTCGTTACTGTTGGCATCATATTCCACATCACTGGTGGAGGCGTCCGTTTCGGTCCAGGTACGGATGGGCGTGCTGAGGATAGGCTTAACTAACCAGTTGTCAGATTCGACAGTCTGTATAGCAACTGATTCAGGGAAGAGCGTTAGACTATCCATACTTTTTGTGACCGGGTGAGGCGGGTAATCCGGCACAAGCACAAAGGCGGGATTATCGATACCTAACTTCTGGCTGGCGGTATCTACAACGGTGCCAGGCAGGAATTCGATGGATAAATAGTCCGATAGCCTTTCAAGTTCAGAGTATTCTCCAGGCTCAACCAGCCACAGAAGATTGCCACCCTGTTTCAGGTAAGCAAGAATAAGGTTTACTTCGCCATCTAATAAAGCGGTTTGTGGGCTCGCAATGACCAGCAAACCCGTTTCAGCAGGAATGGTGTGGGTCGCTGCTAGATTTAATGCTTCAAGACTCATGCCTTTTTGTTTTAGCACGTTCGAAAAATTGCCCAGAGAGTGGTTTGCTTCGCTCTTCGGTTCGCGTTCGCCATGCCCGGTTAAAAACTGGATTGAGGTTTGATGTTGTCTGGCCAGGTCGGTGAGGACATTTGTAATTGCTTGTTCTGAAAGTTGGCTGACTTTTTCTCGACGCCCTTTGTAGGCGATCATCAGTTCGCCCTCATGCGTAATGCCCAGTTCGCGGATTCGATCGGGTTCTGCATCGGGGTTTACAAACTTCAGGCTGATGTCATTTTTATTGCGTTGGTAGCGATTAATAATATCGTTAATCTGGCTTTTGAGTAATTTATTTTCGCGCGCAAAGGCGGTGATATGAACCGGTTCATCGAGTGTTTCAAGCAGGAGGGCGCTGCTTGTAGATAAGCTGTTGCGCTGGCTTGCCGTCCAGTCGCTTTCAATCGAATACTGCGTGCTGAGCCAGGCAATCAGGCTTGCGGCGCAGAGCAGAGCAATTGTGAAGAGGCTATTTTGAACTGTGAGCTGACGCTGCATTTTTTTGTTAATGTGCATGCGATTTATCCGCTGAGTCTTTTGTTATCGAGGCGACGAATAGCGAGCATGAGTGCGACAGCAATAATGAGTAAATAGTACATCAGGTCAGTGGTGCTAAACAGGCCTCTAATGAAAGAATCAAGGTGAGTCTGCAGTGATAAATAATGGAATAAGCCACTGACATCTTCACGCGCGCCCTGACTCCAGTCTATGATCCACAGGAATAGCAGTATTCCAAATGTACTGACTGCGGCAATAATAGGTTGTTCGGTGAGTGATGACATATAAATACCCACGGCAGTAAAGGCGGAAAACAACAGCGCTAGTCCGATTGCGCCTGATAGTAATTTTCCAGTATCCATCGCTGTGCCGGCATAAAGAGACACCGGCATCGCCATCAGTAGAATAAGCAAGACAAAAAAGAACAGTAATATACCGGTAAATTTTCCCAGGATAATGTCTGTTCCAGTGACGGGCGATGAGACGAGCAACGGCATTGTGCCATTGCGTTGTTCTTCGCTGAGTGTACGCATGGTGATTGCAGGGACAATCCACAAAACAATGAATCCGGCAGTTTGTAATAGCGGCGCAGCGATAATATCGGTGGCACCCGGCGCACCCTGTAACCCGGCAAGCTGAGGTTGCCAGTATAAATATTGATCGAGTTGTGAGAGAAACAGATACGCCATAATTATTTGAAAAACAGACAGCAGGATCCAGGCAATGGGAGAGATAAAAAGGTTTTTAAATTCCCTTTTAGCAATCATCCAGATCATGTCGCTGCCTTAGTTTGATTGTCATTACAGGTGAGTTCAACAAATACTTGTTCGAGACTGCGACGGCTGAGTGCGAGCTCCTGTAATCCCCAGCCTTTTTCAGCTACCAGCAACGAGATGGCATCGGCAGGGTTCGTTGTTTCCCAACTGAGTTCGGCGCGTGTATCGGATACCCTGTTAACTTGTTTGATATGCGGAATGGCCTGCAACATTTCATTATCCATAGGTTTGGCTGTTTCGAGTGTTAATACATTTTTTGTGAGTCGCTTTTCCAGACCCTGTATTGACTCTGAAAAAACGAGTTGCCCCTCATTGATGATTTGCACTCGACTGCAGGTGGCCTGTACTTCCGGTAATATATGGGTCGAAAGAATCACTGCATGGTCTTCCCCCAGTTCGCGAATTAACTGCCGGATGTCTCGAATCTGAATCGGGTCAAGACCCACCGTGGGTTCATCCAGAATCACGATGCTCGGGTTATGCACAATCGCTTGCGCGATACCGACGCGTTGTTGATAGCCTTTGGAGAGGTTTCCAATCAAGCGATGACAGTTATCGGTAAGTCCGCATCTCTGTAAGGTTTCATCGATAGCAACACTGATTTTATTCTCAGGCACCCGATGCAGTTGAGCACAGAAAATGAGATATTCATTGATGGTCAGCTCACGATATAAGGGGGGTTGTTCGGGTAAGTAGCCAAGATGCGCTTTTGCTTCTGCTGGCTGTTCGAGTAAATCGATGCCGTTAATCGTTATGCTACCAGCCGACGGCGCCAGATTGCCGGTGAGCATCCGCATAGTCGTTGATTTGCCCGCGCCATTGGGGCCCAGAAATCCGAGGACTTCTCCACGGGATAGTTCGAAGCTGAGATTATTGACGGCATGATGCTGTGCAAAATGGCGATTTAACTGCTTCGCTATAAGAAGTGGCGTATGACTCATGAGTTAAACAGTGAAAAAATACTGTGGCCAGGGGATATCCCGAAACGGGAGAATACCCGAATTGGATAGAAATTGGGATAGGCGATATGCATGAGTGTTGCTTTGTTGATTCAGGAAAAGTGGAGTTTTATATCAATTTTTTTCAGATATTTTTTTTCATCTTCAAGGCCTGAGCGGGTCATATGATTATTTTCCAGCCAGTTGTCTGGAAATTTAAGTGAGAGCAGTTTTTCTTCCCCACTGACGTTTATTTTCACCTGCTTATCAGGTGATCTTCCTCGATGTAACAGAATAGCTATGCGTAATATGGTGACCATATAAGCTGCATGTTCAAGCATATATTCAGGCAACTCTTCGAATAGCTCAGGCTTGAGCTTGCGTCGATGCGCCCTGATCAGAACCGCCAGAAAGCCCTGGTCACGGTTGGAAAATCCTGCAATGTTAGAGTGTTCTATTAGATAAGCGCCGTGCTTATGATAGCCACTATGGGCAATAACCAGGCCGGATTCATAGACCATAGAGGCCCAGTGCAGCCACTGTTTGGCAGGTTTTTTCTTGATTTCCCAGTGGACGGCTACCTGATCGAGAATTTGACAGGCTGTTTTTTCGACGCGCAAGCTTTGTTGTTCGTCCGTATGGTAACGTTTGGCAAAGGCAAGAATCGCTGACTCTCGTACATCTTTATGATGTTTGCGACCGATCATATCGTAAATAACGCCTTCCCTGAGCGCGCCATTTGAATGCAGCATTCTGTCGATATTTAATGCATCGAAAACCGCACTGAGAATGGCAACGCCACCCGCGATGACCGGGCGTCTGCTTTCGCTCAAGCCTTTCATGTCGAGCTTGCTGATGTCGCCGGTTGCAATGAGTTCATTGCGTAGTTTCTTGATCGATTCGGGTGTAATCCCATTTTCGCTCCAGCCGTTATTCACTGCGATATCGCGAATTGCCCGGATGGTGCCAGAAGAGCCCGTTGCCATGTTCCAGCCTGCCGCTTTGTACTCTCTTTTAATCGGGTGTATTTCCAGACTTGCCGCTTCAATCGCCTTGCGCATTGCCTGTTTGGTGATTTTTCCATCTGCAAAAAAACGGCCTGTCATATTCACGCAGCCCATATACAGGCTTTCCAGTTTTATAGGTTTGAATGCCTTGCCGATAATGACTTCAGTACTGCCACCGCCAATATCAACGACCAGTCTCTGGCCTCCAGGATCCGACAAGCTATGGGCAACACCCAGATAAACAAGCCGAGCTTCCTCGATGCCAGAAATAATTTCGATGCTGTGGCCTAGAGCACGTTGCGCTTTTTTAATAAATCCACCCGATTTTTGCGCCTTACGTAAGGTGTTAGTGCCTACGGCACGAATATTTTCCGGGTTAATATGACGTATTCGTTGGCCAAATTGCTCAAGACAGGCGAGCGCACGTTCTGCTACCTCAGAATCCAGTTGATTATCGCTGGTCAGGCCGGAGGCGAGACGGACCGGGTCTCGAAGCTTGTCAAGAATCTGTAGCTGGCTATTTGATTCCTGGGCGACAATCATGTGAAAGCTGTTTGAACCAAGATCAATGGCAGCAAGTTCGGGATTATTATTGTTCAATGAGATGAGTTCCTGTGTGCAATCGGGCTATTCTTCAGGACTTTTCAATTATTCTCAAGTGGTGGGGCAACAAAAAAAACCCTGAGTGATTTTCATCACCCAGGGTTAAGACGGGATGGATAGCGCGGTAATTTGCTACCCACGCCCATAGTAGCGATGCGACCGCCTGGCATATTGATCTGGATCAGATTATTAGTATTTTCTAACTTTCTACTGAATGCCTGGCTAGCACTGCAGCAATTGTGCGCGCATACGGGATGACCACATGAGAGATTCAAGGTAAATTTTATGAATGCCCGGTATGGCCGGCAGGCCATGATCGATGGTTGACCACTCGCCGCGCTCGTACGCAAGGACGCAGGAGAGTATCTGTCCATGAATGCCAGTAAAATCGAGCAGAGCCTGTGCGATATGATCAGCGAGTGGTAGCTGAGTCAAAATAGCTTCCATGGTGGTATCCATCAGTGCGTCGAGTGCGGAAAAAAGGCCGACAGTAAAGAAAGACTTGCAATTTTTCTGGTTGAGAGCCTCAGCGATGAGCTCACACATATGGCCACGAATGATCGCGGTTGTCACCAGTTCAACGGGTTTATTGTCCACCATTGACATGGCGATTAAGGTTGACCAGTTACGAACATTTTGCAGGCCGACAAGGACGATGGCCTCATGGATCGATTCAACTTTGCGAGATAAGCCCATGGATGCAGAATTGACATAACTTAGAATTCGAAAGCTGAGAGCGACATCCTGGGCGATCAATTCTTCAATGCTGGAAATATTCAGGTCAGAATTATGCAAGCGTCCTAACAGGTCCAGTATTGCCAGCCGGTTGGTGGGGAGGCTCTTCTTTTTAATGACTTTTGGCTGCGCAAAGTAATATCCCTGATAATAATCAAAGCCCAGTGACTTGCACAGATCAAACATTTCAGCGCTTTCTACCTTTTCAGCAAGTAATTTGACAGGGTAGTGTTTTAATTCAGCGACGTGGTTTTTTATTTGCTGATTGGTCAGGGCCATCACATCAATTTTAATAATATCAGCGAGCTTGATCAGCGGCCTGACTGATTCATTTAAAATAAAATCATCAAGCGCAATCTGATAGCCCTGGCCTGCCAGGCGTTTCAGGCCCTCGATAACTTCCTCATCAGGCACGATGTCTTCGAGCATCTCAAGTACAACGCGGTCTTTGGGGAGTGAGATATTCTGTTCATTAACAATAAAAGCACGCGTAAGATTGATAAAGGCGAGCCGGTCACCAACAATATTATTCAGGCCGATTTCCATAAAGGTGTTAACAATGACATTGGACGTCGCCTGATCACCATCGACGACACCCGCCCGATTTATATGGTTATCGCGGAAGAGTAGCTCATACGCAAAAACGTCGAACGTATTATCAAAAATTGCCTGTCTGGCAAGGTAAATGTCAGCCATAGTGCTATAGTCGTATCATCGTGTTCTGGAATGATTGTGGTGAGAGCGTATCGGCAGCTATGCCCAACGGCTGAGGACGATTGCGATGTAAGCAAACAGAAAAGGCCTGGCAATTGCCAGGCCTTTTCTGTTGCCGGATTGTTGAAAGCTTATTTAATTTTGGCTTCTTTGTATGTGACATGCTTGCGAACCACAGGATCGTATTTTTGAAGCTCAAGCTTGTCTGGCATGGTGCGTTTATTTTTTGTCGTTGTGTAGTAATGTCCAGTGCCTGCACTGGAGACGAGTTTAATTTTTTCGCGCATAGTATTCTCCTAGACCTTTTCGCCGCGAGAGCGGATATCAGTCAATACTGAGTCGATACCCTTCTTATCGATAATTCTGATGCCTCTCGAGGACACACGCAGTTTTATCCAGCGATTTTCACTCGCCACCCAAAAACGATGAGAATGCAGGTTTGGCAGGAACCGACGCCGGGTTCTATTGTTGGCGTGGGATACATTGTTGCCAGAAACTGGCCTTTTGCCTGTAACTTGACAGATTTTAGACATCTCGAATTTCCTCAAAAACTGTTTCACTGACCGCAGTCAGCACTCATGAACCCGCCTTTATACCAGACTGCCTGGCTTTTCACAATTGATTCAAAGCATTCCTTGTTCTGCCAGAGACAG
>JAZGER010000228.1:0-3781 GCA_036478835.1 Gammaproteobacteria bacterium
TGCGAAGTTATCCTCTATGTTTGAGCGTTCGGCAAAGAAGGCTGCGGAAAAGAAGGCTGCGGCAAAGAAGGCTACGGCAAAGAAGGCCACGGCAAAGAAGGCCACGGCAAAGAAGGCCACGGCAAAGAAGGCCACGGCAAAGAAGGCCACGGCAAAGAAGGCCACGGCAAAGAAGGCTACGGCAAAGAAGGCTACGGCAAAGAAAAAGGTAGTCAAAAAGAAAACCCACAAAAAGAAGGCGGCAGCACCCAGGCGACGTTAGCTGTTAGCGAGCCACGGATAGCATCATGAGACCTTTGCACGATACATTTATAGCTGCCAGGGCGCCAAGATCGCCAGGAAAAAAAACTTGTTTTCCTGGCTAAAATACTGGTTGGCCCTGTGGGCAGAAATCTGTTTTATGAAGCGCTTGCCGCAGGAAGCGCCGTTATCAACTTCAGCGCTTTTCTTCGCCTTACTTCTCTATATTATTACCGATTATTTGCTGGCAAGCGCGACGTCGGGAAATCAGGTGGCGATAGGAATGACGACGCTAGATGTTCTCGTCATGGTGCTGCTTTTATTCATCTTGCTAAAAACGACATCTAACCTTAATCGGTTCCAGAAATCGTTAACAGCTTTTGCAGGGTCTGGCGCGCTACTGGCTCTGTTTGCCGTACCGTTAGTGGAAATGGTGGGAGCAAAGCAGGCGTCAGATCAAATGCCCGCATCGCTGGTTATTGCCTGGCTGGTTCTCACTGTGTGGAGTTTTACGGTAAGAGCTTATCTGTATCGCCATGTGCTTTCTTCAACATTTTCTATCGGGGCGCTGGTTGCCATTCTGCATGCCCTGGTTGTTTATAGTGTTGTCGAAATGTTTTATCCAACATCAGGGTGATTGATTACCATGCGTATTCATATACTGGGAATTTGCGGCACCTTCATGGGTGGGGTGGCGCTGCTTGCACGCGAAGCCGGAATCGATGTGGAAGGGTCGGACGCGGGTGTCTATCCACCGATGAGTACGCAACTTGAAGAGCAGGGTATCGAGTTAACAGAAGGCTATAGCGCATCTAGCCTGGAACACAGTGATGCTGATGTGATCGTGGTAGGGAATGCCATGAGCCGCGGTAACCCAGCAGTTGAATATACCCTGAATAATAATCTTCGCTATATATCGGGTCCGCAATGGCTGGAAGAAAACGTGTTGCAGTCACGATGGGTACTGGCAGTTTCAGGGACTCACGGGAAAACCACGACAGCAAGTATGGTCGCCTGGATACTGGAGTATGCTGGGTTGAATCCTGGTTTCCTGATAGGCGGTGTGCCCGGTAATTTCGCTGTTTCAGCAAGATCGGGCGACTCGCCCTTTTTTGTGATTGAGGCTGATGAATACGATACGGCTTTTTTTGATAAGCGTTCAAAATTTGTACACTATCGTCCTCGTACCCTTATTTTAAATAACCTCGAATATGACCATGCAGATATATTTCCGGATCTTCAGGCCATTAAAACCCAATTCCATCATTTATTGCGCATCGTTCCTTCTGAGGGATTAGTGATTACTCATGCGACAGATGAAAATCTGCATGATGTTCTGGAGCAGGGGTGCTGGAGCGCCGTTGAATCCGTCGCTGTCAACGACAATGTTGAACAGTGGCGGGTTGAAAATTTGTTGCCTGATGGCAGTGAATTTGATGTGTTATTTTCTGATAAATTGTTTGGGAGAGTACGTTGGGGCCAGATTGGATTGCATAATGTACACAATGCATTATCCGCTATAGCCGCTGCACGACATGCCGGTGTGCCAGCGACAGTTGCGATTGAAGCACTGGCAGAATTCAAGGGTGTGCGCCGACGCATGGAAGTTCGTGGTAAGGCATCGGGTGTCACCGTATACGATGACTTTGCGCACCATCCAACAGCGATTAAGACGACCCTGGAAGGTTTGCGTAAACACGTGGGCGGATCAGCAAGGATTCTGGCTCTGCTGGAATTGCGTTCCAATACCATGCGGATGGGCATACATGAGGCAGCATTGCCTGCCTCGCTGGCTGCTGCCAGTGATATCTTTATCTATCAGGCAGGCGATGTGGAATGGGACCTTCAATCCGTGATGGAGCAGCATTCTCCTGCGCCGACAAAAATCTTGTCGTCGATTGATGAGCTGGTGCAGGCAGTGATGAGTGTTGCGGCAGAGGGTGACCATATTCTCGTCATGAGTAATGGCGGGTTTGGCGCTATCCATGAAAAACTGCTCGCAGGGCTTAAGGAGAAACAGGGGTGAATAAACAAGCCATAGCGGTTGCTATCACAGGCGCTTCAGGTGCCGTGTATGCGCTACAGTTACTCAGGCAGCTGGTGCTGGCCAAAAAACATATTTACCTGATGGTGTCCAAACCGGGTCAGGTGGTTGTCGGCATGGAAACCGACCTGGTTTTGCCCGGTCGTTCGGCAGATATCAGGAAAATTCTATCAGAATATTCAGGTGCGGCAGAGGGTCAGATCGACGTATTTGGTCAGGAAGAATGGACGGCACCCATCGCAAGTGGTACGAGTGTCCCCGAAGCGATGGTCGTTTGTCCCTGCACGACCGGCACCTTATCAAACATAGCAAATGGCGCGAGCTCAAATCTGATTGACCGTGCGGCTGATGTCGTCATAAAGGAAGGCAAGAAATTGTTGCTGGTGCCACGGGAGATGCCGTTTTCTGCGATACACCTTGAAAATATGCTGAAACTTGCGAGATTAGGTGTCGTGATTATGCCGCCATCCCCCGGTTTTTATCATCAGCCAAAATCAATTGATGATCTGGTCGATTTTGTGGTTGGTCGGATTCTTGATCAGTTGCATATTGAAAACACCTTGTCTCCCCGTTGGGGGCGGCGTCTTTAATGGATATGAATGATCAGACCACTATCCCCTTATTTCCTTTGCAAAATATCCTGTTCCCTGGGGGCGTATTAACGCTTCGTATATTTGAGCCGCGTTACCTGACAATGATCAGCCAGTGTATGCGCGATGGTGAGGGTTTTGGTGTGTGCGCTATCAAGTCAGGAAAAGAAGTCGGCGTTGCAGCCCACTGTCACACAATTGGTACCTATACCCGTATTGTAGATTTTGATCGTGACAACGAAGGACTATTGACCGTTACCTTGCAGGGTGAAAAGCGATTTAAAATAATAGATACAGAAATTTTACCGGATCAGTTATTGACCGGTCGGGTGCGTTGGCTGGATTCTGTATTATCAATGCCTTTACCCACGCAGTACAAAACACTATCAACGTTGCTTGAGCAAGTATTGCGTCAGACACGGACGTCACTACTCGTGGAAAAGAAAGATTTTCAGGATGTGCGTTGGGTGGTTGCCCGGCTTGTAGAGCTCCTGCCTTTTGCTATAGAAGACAAACAACGGGTTCTGGAGATGGATTCGGCACAAGAGCGACTGGACGTGCTTTATGGCGAATTATTGTCCGAGGTTCTGGTCTAGCCGCTCGACTTTGCACAACCTGTTTTATCACCGCGATGTACCAGGAATGTCGGATTGATTTCGTATCGTACTAAGGCCTCTTACTGAATGCTATCTGGAGAAGATAATAAAAGTAAGCGGTCTGACTGGCTGAGTTTTCTGGTTTCTATTCGTGGGGTTTTCCCGGAATGAGAAAGCGCTGTCAAATCGTTTAAAAAATTATCCAGCGGCGTTTTAAAGTCAGTGTCTGTTGCAAGCACAGTAAAAAGGTAAAATGCCTGCTTTTTCAAGTAGCCAATATTCCCAATCCAGACGGCGTTGCCATCAATTTC
>JAZGER010000229.1:0-3049 GCA_036478835.1 Gammaproteobacteria bacterium
GGCTATGACCACTTTGGATAAACTCGGCGGACAACTGTCGTTTGCTGATTTACTCAAGCGGCCAGTTTTATTGCTGGCCTTTGGTTTTGGCAGTGGCCTTTCACCTAAAGCGCCTGGTACCGTAGGCACCGTCGTTGGTGTCATTCTGTTTCTGTTAATGAAAGACCTGACAATGCTACAGTACAGCGTTACTGTTCTGGTGATGGCACTTATCGGGATACCGATCTGCTCCGCTGCGTCTAATTATCTGGGCGTTCACGACCACGGTGGAATTGTCTGGGATGAAATTGTTGGTTACCTGATTACCATGGCATTTTTGCCGTCAGGCATGGTCTGGATTCTGGCTGGCTTTATCGGTTTTCGACTATTCGATATTTTAAAACCCTGGCCAATTTGCGTGTTGGATCAGAGAGTCAGCGGTGGGTTGGGTATTATGCTCGATGACATTGTAGCGGCGATGATTGCCGGAGGTGGCTTATGGTTACTATCGCTGAATGTATAAACCTGCTTAAGGAATAAAAGACAATTATTTTACAGGCTCTTTAATTTTATCACGTTGAATCAACGCATACGCCGAATGGTTGTGAATCGATTCAAAATTTTCAGCTTCCACGGTGTAAGCAGTAATTCGCTCATCCTGATTGAGTTGTGCTGCAACATCGCGCACCACATCCTCAACAAACTTCGGGTTGTCATAGGCGCGTTCCGTGACGTATTTTTCATCAGGGCGCTTTAATAAACCATAGAGTTCGCAGGATGCCTGAGCTTCAACCAGATCAACCAGCTCTTCAATCCAGACAAAACTATTGCTGGTTGCAGTCACGGTTAAATGAGAGCGTTGATTATGCGCACCTCGCTCTGAGATCTTTTTCGAGCATGGACACAGACTAGTCACCGGGACAACCACGCGAGTCTGCACTGTGGCCTGGTTACCCTTGATCTCACCAATGAGACTGACTTCGTAATCCATCAGGCTTTGCACGCCAGAGACAGGGGCCGTTTTATTGATGAAAAACGGGAAGGTCATTTCGATGTGACCGGCCTGCGCTTCTAGGCGCTCGCGCATTTCGCTCAACATTTCCAGAAAAGATTCAACACTGATTTCACGTTCATGTAGATTCAGAATTTCAATGAAGCGTGACATATGCGTTCCCTTGAAATTATGGGGAAGGTTCACATACATATTAAAGTTGGCAATTGTGTGTTGCTCACCCTCAGAGCGGTCTTTGACTCTGACTGGATGGCGAATGTCCTTGATCCCGACCTTGTTGATCGCTAGTTGCCGTGTATCCACTTCGCCCTGAACGTCTTCAATCGACGGGTTAATGACTTCGGCGTTGGTTTTTGGCTGGCTCATCGTTAACCTTCTGTGTAACGAACGCAGGCGCGTTCGGTTTCCCACAGCGTGACTGCATGGACGCTAACGCGATCATCATTTAACTTTTTTGATAGCGACTGATAAAAAAAGGCGGCAATATTTTCGGCCGTGGGATTGATTGTTTTAAATGGCTCCAGGTCATTCAGATAACGGTGATCGAGCTGCTCAGAAATTTCCCGTGTTGCCTGTTTAATGACCTTGAAATCGACGCCCATTCCGACCTTGTCAAGGTGGTGTGCCACAACCTCAGCTTCAATTTTCCAGTTATGTCCATGCATGCGCGAACAGGCGCCAGGGTAGTCGCGTAAAGTATGTGCCGATGAAAAATCAGTCACAATTTTTAGAGTATATGCCACTGTTACAGTTATTCCTGAGAGCAAAGCTTAAATACTAATCGACTGCCTGTAATTTGGCAATTCGTTGCCTGTATTCCTGTTGGATCCGTGCGCGAATTCCATCGGCATCAAGACCACATTCTTTTAGCTGTTCTTCACGGCTGGCATGTTCCAGGAACCGATCAGGGATACCCATTCGAATAACCGGTTTCGCCTGTTGATTCGGTGCCAGAAATTCTGCGACTGCGCTGCCTGCGCCGCCTTCTATGCTATTGTCTTCCAACGTAAAAATTATTTCATGGTGTTCAGCGATCGCCGTGATCAATGCGCTATCAAGCGGTTTAACAAAACGCATATTGACCACCGTCGCATCAAATTCTTCGGCTATTTCCAGCGCAGCCTGTAAGGGACTTCCGAAGGCCAGTATCGCAATGCCCTTGCCGTCGCGGACGATCTCGCCAGTCCCGGTTTGAATCGCTGTCATCTGCGAATGAACATGAGCCCCCGGACCCAGGCCGCGAGGGTAACGAACGCTGACCGGGCCGTTCAGTAGCGTGGCGCTATACAGCATTTGTCGGCAATCATTTTCATCGGACGGCACCATGATCGTCATGTTTGGGATACAGCGGAGATAACTCAGATCATAATTGCCGGAGTGCGTTGGCCCGTCCGCGCCAACCAGTCCACCGCGATCAATCGCGAAAACGACAGGGAGGTTTTGAATGGCGATATCATGGATGAACTGGTCATATGCACGCTGGAGAAACGTAGAATAGATTGCCACAATCGGCTTTAGCCCTTCGCAGGCCATCCCGGCAGCCAGCGTTAAGCTATGTTGCTCTGCGATGCCGACGTCAAAATAGCGGTCAGGGTATTTTTCGGAAAATTGAACCAGGCCTGAGCCTTCCCTCATGGCGGGTGTAATTGCCATGATCCTGGAATCCTGTTCGGCTATATCGCAAATCCAGTCACTGAATATTTGCGTATAGCTTGGGCCATTGGGCTGACTGGCTTTCGATTTGCCAGATGTTTTTTCGAAGGGTCCGACGCCGTGAAATTGACAGGGGTCGGCTTCAGCAGGAGTGTACCCTTTGCCTTTTCGAGTGACGACGTGCAGCAGTTGCGGACCTTTCAGCGAGCGAATATTGGATAAGGCGCGGATCAGTGTTGGTAAGTCGTGGCCATCAATGGGGCCAATATAGTTAAACCCGAGTTCTTCGAACAGGGTGCCCGGAACCACCATGCCTTTGACATGTTCTTCGGCGCGTTGTGCCAGCGCCCAGACTGGGGGCACATTTTGCAACACTTTTTTACTGCCTTCTCGGACCGTGGAATA
>JAZGER010000230.1:0-5818 GCA_036478835.1 Gammaproteobacteria bacterium
CCTTTTGAATGCCAATATTGAATGGCCATTTTCATTGCTACTTCAACCGATACCGAACCCGAATCAGAAAAGAAAACGGATTGCAAAGGTTCAGGTGTTATGTCGACCAGTCTGCTCGCTAATTCAATTGCCGGTTGATGTGTCAAACCACCAAACATGACATGAGACATGTTGTTTATTTGGTCCCTCAGGGCCTGATTCATTGTGGGATGGTTATAGCCATGAATCGCACACCACCAGGATGACATGCCATCGATCAATTCTCTGCCATCCATTAATGTCAGCCGGACGCCGTTTGCAGATGCCACCGGATAAACAGGCATATTAGAATCCATGGCGCTGTAAGGGTGCCAGACATGTGACTGGTCGAGTTGTTTAAGGCGTTCAATATCCATTTAATCAATTTCCACCAGTTGTGAAATTGACGTGAACAGTAACCACGATTTCACTGCTTTGTCTGGCCATAATCTTTCGACACCTTCACGGTAGAGCTTGAGTTGATTGCGGTAATGATTGGTTAGCTCGGGTACCTGGTTTTTATCATCAATCTGATGGGATTTGTAATCGATAATGTGTACTTCATTGTTACCCAGTATGAGGCGGTCGATAAAGCCAGAGACAATGTAGCCATTTCGAAGATATTCAATGGGTGCTTCGTTCCAGGCAGTAGATGGTTCATCAGGATAGAAAACCCAGTGTAGATCCTTGTTCTGCAGGAGTTGGTCGACTGTTTTTGACGCGGATTCAGTGATCAATTCAGACAGGTTTAGCTCACGCGCAACTCTTGCCGACAGTGCCTGACTATCGGGTTGAAGACTCTCTATCTGTAGTTGCAGTAATCGGTGTACTGCCTGGCCAAAGAGTTGCCCATTGCCGGTGCCTGTAAACTTCATTGCAGGATCCTGCAGACTGGGGGCTATTTCATGTGTTGTATGCGTAAGGGTTACCGGCTGTGAAAGCGCTGGGTCAATCGCTATAGCATCATTTTTTTTGAGGGGTTGTTGCATGGCTAGAACGGGTGGGTTGCCATGTTTTAAATGCAGGTCAGTATCTTCGTCATCGTCGGTATTTCTAAGGGCCGCTGAGATTTTTTCATGCCACCCTGATGCTTTCCCCTTTTTCGATGGGCTACCAGAAATAAAGAGCATTTGTTTTGCTCGTGTTAATGCAACGTAAAGTAGATTGGCAGAGTCCTTGTCTTTGAGTGCCTGTTCCTTTTCAAGGTATTTTTTACTCCATGTGTCAGATCGATCTTTGCTCGGCATCAGTGCCAACATATGGGGCCTGGTTTCCGTTGCAGGCCAGTCAATCAGTGTTGACCAGGCGCTTTGATTCTTGTCAACCTTTGCGCAATCAGCCAGGAAAACCACAGGCGCCTCGAGTCCTTTTGCGGAGTGAATGGTCATGATGCGTACGCGCTGGCCTGCTTTGGATTCGGGGGGTGATTCGCTTGGTGCGTCCTCACTGTGTTGTTTCAGTTTTTGCAGGCGGTTTAAAAAATGTGGGAGCGAAGGGTAACGTCCTGAATCAATCGACAGAGCAAGTTCGATGAAGCTGGTTAAGTTAGCGCTAATGCGGGGACGTAACGGCTCTGGAAAAGCGCTCAGGTAGCGAGCGATCAGGTGGGTGTCATGATAAATCATATCCAGCAAATCGTGTATCGGAATGTGGCCGACAAGTTTTCGCCATTTGCTGAGCAAATGATGCGCGCGTGACAGGGGGTGGAGTTCATCTAGCTTATTGGTTAGCGTTTCAAGTTGGTCAATCCAGGGGCCACTAGATGACTGGGCAAGCAAAACGAGATCATCATCGCTAGCTGAAAAAATCGGCGATTTAAGCACCTGTGCCAATGCGAGATTATTGTGTGGTGTCATTAACAGATTGAGCAGGCTTTCGAGATCGCGGACCTCCAGGCTATTTAATAGCGTGCCGCGGTCCATGCCCAGGTAAGGAATCTTTCTCTGACGAAGCGCGTGCTCATAGTCTGGAAGATGTGTGCGGGAGCGCAGTAAAATAATGATGTCATTGTAATCGACGTATTTGTTTTGTTTTTCGTCACCAATGATCGTGCTTTCGCTGATAAGTGATTCGATTTTTTCTGCGATGCGATTAGCTTCAATCGCATAAGCATTATATGTGTCGATAATTCTGGGCGTTTCGAGTGGGTTGCGAAACTCACTGCTTGTTATATCAGATGGGTTCAAAGCATCCAGGTTTACAGGGGCATGTTCAACTGGCCAGACTTCAACCTGTCCCCAAAGACTGTCGAGATTTGTTTTGTGTGATGTGAAATTCTCCAGGTTTTCAGAGAGTTCATTATTTGAAAATATACGATTAACTGCCTCCATAATCGCAGGTGATGAGCGCCAGGAGGCATCCATGCAACAGGTTTTGGCATTCAGGTGTTGAATCATGTGATCAGATGCAATTTTCAGCAGGGCCGGGTCGCCACGTCGGAATCGGTAAATCGACTGTTTGGCATCTCCCACAAGAAACAGGCTTCGGTGTTCATCTGTTGAAAGTTCATTAATCAAGGGTTGCAGTAACTGCCATTGCGTCGGGTTAGTATCCTGAAACTCATCAATCAACAAATGATCGATATTTTGATCGAGTTTGTAGTGCACCCATTGTGCCTGCTCGGAATGGTTTAGTAATTGGTGCGCTTTCCATTCCAGGTCGGTGAAATCAACGAGCCGACGGTTACGTTTAATCGACTGGAAACTCTCAAGTAAGGCGGCTCCACAATAATACCAGTCTGCGCTAGCCTGATAATTTTCAAGTTTTACCTGTTCATCTTTATAATCGATGAGTTGTTGGCTTATTTCCTGATGCAAGTCGAGGAATTCAGTTGTCGAGTTGCCAAGTTTTTTTTCCAGTGTAGCCGAGTGCTTTCTGGCGCGAGGCTTTCCATCCCGAATTAAAAAGGCATCTTCAAGTGTTGCAAGGATAGCGTTTGGTTTACTCAATTCGAGGGCTTGTGAAATGAGATCGGAATGTTTCAAATTTGTTTGTGTCGAGTGAAAACTTAAAAGTTCAGCGAAGCGATAAAACTTTCTGTTTAAGTCTTCGTTCAAAGCTTCGGCGGCCAGGTCCACACCAACGCGTATACCCATCTCTCTGGCAAGTCTCTGTTCCGCGTAACGCGCAGGGTCGCTCTGGTCTAGTGTATAGGCCCACCAGTCACTGCGATGTTTTAAAAAACTAAACAGTGATTTCTGCGTATTATCGGGGCTGGCGAAATAAAAAAACAAGCGATTAAGCCTTTCAGCTAACGGGCTGGCAGGGTCGCGGGTGGCACTGGCAAATAGGGCATCCCAGCTTTGCTCAAATAGTAGGCCCGTGGTTTCAATGAGTTCAAAGCCAGGTGGCAGGTCAGCTTCCAGAGGAAAGCGTTTTAACAGATCATGGCAGAAGCTATGAAAAGTGGTGGTGCGCAGCGGTTGCTCACTGAATAAAATGATTTCGAATAAACTGCGTGCCTTAGTGCGCATATCTTCATTTGCAAGTTCGCCAATTTCCGCCAGCAATTTATCCAGCGCCGCATCGTCAGCCGTGAGGAATTCCTGCAGCTTTTCCTGCAGGCGAACCTGCATTTCATTTGCCGCTTTGCGAGTAAAGGTGATGGCCAAAAGTCGTTCCGGCGCCGCACCCGCTAAAAGTAATCTGACCAGGCGAGCAACTAGTAACCAGGTCTTGCCTGTGCCTGCTGAGGCGAGTACGCAGGCGCTGGTGGACGGATCGGCGGCCTTTAATGATTCATTCATCGCTTTCAGTCCAGCTTTCTCGCCTGCAGATGACATCAATATTGCAATACTGGCATACCTTACTATCACCCCAGGCAGTGAGGTTTTCCTGTTGACTAATACGGTTGGTCAACAGGAAAAGCCGTTCGCGGGTTTCTAACAGTAAAGGTTGAATCGCTTCATCGGAAATACGGACAGCAGTACTGACTTTCTTTTTGTCAATCTGAACATAGGCGATTTCCGTGGTGTCATTTTCAGACAATAGCGCATAGGTCGGCAGCTGAACCGCTTCTCCAGAAAGCACGTCGTCTTTTTTAGGCAGCGCGCCTGTTTTGTAATCCAGTACACAGTGCTGGTTATCGCTATTTTTATCGATGCGATCGACTCGGCCGTAACAGCTTCGGTTGTTTGTTATCGGTATTTCCAGTTGCTGTTCCGTTTTATCGATTTTCCAACAGTTACCGTGTTTTAACTGCCAACCAATGTAGAGTGGAATAGCGTGTTGCCAGGTTTGTAGCCAAACTCGGGCGTGAAAATTATCTCGGGTTGCTGTTGAGAATACCGCGTTAGAAATAGCGCCTAGTAACTGCTCTGCGGTGCTTCGATCCAGCTCAGTCATGGCGCCTTCCCAGGGGCCAGGTAAGCCGTCAATGCCCCCATGAAAGGCGTGCAGGATTCGATGAACAAGGCTGCCATAATCGGCTTTTGCCAACGCCAGCCGAACTTCTTCCCTGGCCTGTAATTTGAGACCGTTGGCGGCAAAGAATTTATAAGGGCAGTCGATCAGGTTTTGGTGCATGCTGGCCGACCAGCGTTTGGGGACTAGTTGCTCAGGGAGGGCTGCGGCAGGGTGTGCAGATTGCCTGTCAGGTAGTGCCGCCATATCTTTGCGAACAAATGCTGTAGGTTCGTTAACCAGGTGATGCAAACTCGGATGAACCAATGTGCCTTGATAACACAAGCCATGGAAAGTTTTTATCGCCGTCAACCAGGGAGAAGGGATAACCGGGTCACTCTCTTTCATGGTGGGATAGCTGATTAAAATTTCGGGTGCGGCCTCAAGTGCATGGCGAAAATCATGCAGCTTCAAACTGAGTTTTTCTGAATGTGTTTGTAACCCTAGCTCAGACCTGACAGATTGATTAAAGAAGGCATAAGAATGGTTTGCACCCGGCATGCTCTCCGCTGTACAGCCTGCGATAACTACAGCAGAGTATCGTTTGCTTCTTCCCTGAGCCAGAGAGACTAAATGCACCGGACCCACCTGGCCAGGTGTTTTGTAGGTGTAGCGTTCCAGTGTCTGGCCGAGCCAGCCTCTGAATTCTTGCCAGCTTAACGGGATAGTATATTCACTGGCTGTTTTATGCAGCGTCTCTAATTCCTGAAGAATGCGTTGGCCTGCTGCATCTGCCTCAAGACGTTTGCCTGTGCCTAACGATTCAAGGCTATTGAGCAAGGCGTCAGTATAGAGAGTAATGTCGTGCTCACCTTTCAGGAGCGCTGTAAAAGGATCAGCCGCCTGCTCCAGTTGAAGCAGAAGGTTTTCTGTTGTTTTGCGTTGTGCTTCGATCCAGATGCCGGCATCAATTAATCGGCTGGCTCTTTTACGCAGGTGTTTTTTATACCGGCCCAGTCCGCTGGCAATATTTTCGTGGGTAATAATGTCGGTTTCGAGTCGGTGTACTGTTTGCAGGTGATGCTCTCGATCTTCATCCAGGCAAACGAATGGAGATTTTAACGTGTCGAGTAAGGGGACGTAAGCGAAGTCCTGTTCCACTGTTTCGAGCCAGCGTTCGATGACGGCGGCAGCACTGGTCGTTGAAAGCGCCCACCCGCCGTCATCAACCAGATTAACTCCGCCCCGTTCGAGCAGGGCGCGCAGTCGCCTGGCGAGGCGTCGATCCTCTGTTATAACGCCAATAGATTGCTTGCCTTCCAGCAACCAGCTACGTATCTGAATATCCAGCGCCTTTGCTTCCTGCTCCGGATTGTCAGCTTCAAAGAGTGACAAACGATTCAGAAAAGGGTCTTCAGGGACAGCGTGTACAAACTGTGCACTACGTTGTGTAATGGTT
>JAZGER010000231.1:0-9330 GCA_036478835.1 Gammaproteobacteria bacterium
ACTGCGTCATGAGGATCACAAGCGCCCGATGAGTCGCCGTGATTTTATATCGCAAGGCTTTATGGCGGGAGCTGGCACGGTTATCGCACCTTCGATATTAAGCACGCTGGGTTTGCCCGGAGCAGCACAGGCTGCATTAGCACCCGATATCTTTGCGCAGCTTGATCCCTGTGATATTGCAGTGACAGGTTCAGGTAAAGTGCCTTTTATCTGTATTGACCTGGCGGGTGGTGCCAACATTGCGGGTTCAAATGTACTGGTTGGCAAGCAGGGTGGCCAACTCGATTTTCTCACTAGCGCAGGGTATAGCAAGCTCGGCTTGCCGGGCGATATGATTCCTCCGCTGGCGAACCCAGGTACAGGCACCAATGATTTCATAAATTCCGACTACGGGCTGGCGTTTCACAGTGACAGCGCTTTTCTGCGCGGTATACAGGAAAAGGCGTTGACACGCGCTGCAAATATTAATGGCGTTGTGATTCCTGCTCGTTCAGAAAATGATACTGGAAATAATCCGCTCAACCCTATGTACGGAATTTACAGGGCAGGTGCAGACGGTGAGCTACTCTCTCTGATCGGTTCTCGTAATTCCGACTCGGGTGGAAACTCAATGGCGCCGGCACAGATGATCGACCTGAGTGCCAGGCCTACAAAGGTCGACCGCCCCTCCGATGTGACCGGAATGGTAGATACCGGGCAACTCATTAAACTGATGAGTAAGGATGATGCAGTACGGGTTATGGAGGCGATGTCGCGCATCAGTGATACCAAGTTAAATCATGTGACAGTGGATTCAGAAATACGTAAGCTCGTGAGCTGTGGCTATATCAAGAGCGCCGATCTGGTCGATCGTTTCTCAAACCCTGCAGCATTAAATCCAGAAGCTGACCCTGATATTGTTGGCCCGTCCGGCATTTTCAACAGCACAGAATTTAGCAGTGAATCTGAATTCCGTAAAACCGCTTCGGTGATGAAAATGGTCATTGATGGTTATGCCGGTGCCGGAACGATCACACTGGGTGGTTATGATTATCATACCGGTGATCGGTCTACCGGCGAGGCAAGGGATTTACGGGCAGGGCGCTGCATGGGTGCCTGTCTGGAATATGCTGCCCGTAAAAACAAGCCGTTGATGTTGTATGTTTTCAGTGACGGTTCGGTTGCCAGTAATGGCCGCACCGATAACTCGGCCGGTGGGCGTGGAAAGGGTGAATGGACGGGCGATAATTCGTCAACTGCGGCGGCTTTTTTCATGGTCTACAATCCTGCGGGTCGTCCAGGGTTGCAGGGCGGCACGCCAGAGCAACAGGCAATGCATCAACAAATCGGCTGGTTCAGACCAGATGGGTCGCTGGAAAAAGCAGGGTCGCCTGCTGCTAATAATCCTAATTTGTTAGTGGAAACGATCGTTCTGAACTACATGGCACTCAACGGGGAGCAAGGTAATTTTCAGACGTTGTTTCCGTCGAATGGACTGGGTAATGCGGGGGCTTTGGACAGTTTGATTGCGTTTGGGGCGCTGTGACCCCGTAGGTATTACGCTGTATATGCCTGGGCTAAAATAGCCCAGGCGTTAGAGCAATCTAGAGAAACTTTTTGGCCATTTTTAGAGCACCGCTGATACCACCGATGCTATCTAGAAGTGAACCACCACTGCTTGATTTGTCGATCATTTGAGGTAGTGCATCTTTCAGACCTGAAAGCAGTGAGCCTTCATCGGTGTTCAACTGAGAAGCCATTTGAGCGATTTTGTCACCACCAATAACTTCTTTCACTTGATCGGTCGAGATGTCGGCATTATCGCCGTCGCCTAGCCAGGATTCAGCGATGGAACCGAGACCTTTGCCCTGCATTGCAGAGACGAGGCCAGACATGCCGCCGCTGCTTTCTTTTTCGCCGCCTAGCAAACTTCCCAGTACAGAAGAGATTGCGCCATTGTCAGACGATGCGCCTAGTTTGCTAGCTAGTAGAGACGTGCCAATTTTCATGAGATCCATTGTGTATTCCTTTTTCTATTGATAAAAACCAAGTCAAAGCATAGGTCGCTGCTGCTTAGATGTAAAGCGCTTGTCAGTGATGATGTGTCGTTATATTTATTTCGGCTATAGGCTTGTTTTGAATTAAAAATAATTTATAGGTGCCAGGTATGTGAGGGTATTTTTCCCATGTTAATGTGAATTAATGTTTCCCTTTGAAAGGTTTTCCCGAATCAGGAGGCGTTGCTGGTTTTTTATCGCGGCGCCTAATTCTGGTCCCGTTAGATTTTCTTGATTAAACTGTTGAGCGCTAACGCCTGCAACAGTAATACGTAGTTTTTCAAGCTGTTCAGCGGTAGTCGGCGTGATATGTTCGAGGCTCAGGTAGGTATCGAGTAAGCCTTGCCAGCTTTCGGTTTGTTTAAAGGCGCGCGTGGATAAAAAGACCTGCAGTAATTCATCCGCATTCTGGCTGCAAATATGCGTTTTATTTCCTATCACTTTTTGCGCTAGCTGGGCGTAGTGTTTAGGGACTTTAAGGCGTTTGCATAGCGTGTTTAGTTTGCTGGTTGCTTCGTGTTGATCGTGCTGCTCGAATAGAGCGAACATCAATGCAGAGAAGCGAATTTTAGTATCTGAAGTCTGTAGCGCTACCTGTTTGAGTGATGATAAAGGTGTAGGTAAATCATCGTTCGTGTGTGAGGCGCCTTCTTTTGTATAGGCGGAATTAACTTCCGGGAATAATATTTTTAATGCCTGACAGCCGCGTAAAACCTGAAAGAATTTTTCAGGGGTTCCTGTTTCCAGTGCTTTGCACCATTCTGACCAGACGCGCTCTGGGACGAGATAATCTATTTCACCATTGGCAACCATTGTTCGCATCAATGCATTGGTTCCATGTGCGACTTTAAAACCAGACTGCGCGAAGCGGGCCGCAAATCTTGCGATACGTAGAATCCGCACTGGGTCTTCGCTGAATGCCGGGCTAACGTGCCGCAGTAAACCTTGCGCAAGATCGTCCTGCCCATTGAAGGGGTCGATGATTTCCCCGGCGTCAGATTTTGCCATGGCGTTAATCGTTAGATCGCGCCGTAGTAAATCTTCTTCCAGAGTTACCTCGGGTGAAGCCTGTACAGAGAAACCGGTATAACCCTGTCCGCTTTTACGCTCAGTGCGGGCGAGTGCATATTCTTCTTTTGTCTGCGGGTGCAGGAACACAGGGAAATCTTTTCCAACTTGCGTGTAGCCTGCAGCCAGCATTTCGTTTGTTGTGGCGCCCACGACAACCCAGTCGCGGTCGAGAACCGGCAAGTCCAGGAGTTCGTCACGAACAGCGCCGCCGACCAGGTAAACTTTCAACGAATGTAGTCCACAGGCATTATTTTTTTACGACCTTAGGGCTGTCACCTTGTACCGCAGGCAAGACATCGGGCATGCGCTGTTTAAGACGAACCTGTGGTCGTTTTGCACGCCAGTCAAAAACGGTCGCGTAGGCTAATATTTTCTGTACATAACCATGGGTTTCCCGAAATGGAATGCGCAGTATCCAGAGAGCAGCGGACACAGGTTTTTCTGTTGGCCGCCATCGAGCGACCCGGTGTGGTCCGGCATTATAGGCAGTGGCTGCCAGCACAGGTGAGCCATCATATTTATCCAGTAATTTTTTAAAATAAGCACTGCCTAACGGTATATTAGTCTCAGGTTTTAAGAGGCTTTGTTTTCCCCGGTAGCGCAATTTTGCATATTTCGACGTGCTTTTTGCAGTGGCGGGCATGAGTTGCATCAGACCTAAAGCACCGACATGCGATTGAGCTTTTTTCATAAAAGCGCTTTCCTGTCGGATAACGCCATAGATCAATGCCGGGTCAAGTTGATATTTTTCTGCGTTTGTATCGATGAGTTGACGGTGTGCCAATGGAAAGCGCATATCGAGATCGGACCAGTATTTAGCCTGGGCAGCGGTAGCAATTGCGCGACCATGCCAGCCCCAGTCGTGGGCGATGCGCGCTGCCGCCATAAGTTCCTGTTTATTTAAATGGCTGATAACGGTTTGCCACTCTCGTCGGGCATCAAGAATAATGTCGGCCAGGTAAAATTCTCGAGCGCGAATGAGGGCGGGCATTTTTTCTATCTTGCGGGTGAGTGATGCATCGATAGGTTCTTTGACATCATTCATCGAGTAGGGTAAATCCAGCTTATCGGCGGCCAGGAAGCTGTAGTAGTTGCGGTCGTCACTCATGCGCTTAAAGGTTGCCAGCGCTTGTTTTTTTTCACCGGTATTTTCCAGCGATGTCGCTTTCCAATATTGCCACTGGTGGCTATTACGTTCGGCGGGCGGCAGCATCTCGATCCACATTAACGCGGCTTTCCAGTCTTCGTTTAGGAGTGCCGTGCGAATACGCCAGCGCCGAAGTCGCGGGGTAACGGCTATTTCAGGCACCTGATTGAGCCAGTTCTGTGCGCCGGGAATCCGGTCAAGTGCAGCGTGCAATGCAATGTCATGGAGAATCTTTCCGCGGTCTTCTTCGGAGAACTTGTGTGTTTTAGCGAAAGACTGCCAACGCTCATGTGCCACATCCGCTTTTGATCTGGCAAGGCGGAGTAAGCCGTGCTTAATAATGGAGCGGACAAAATCAGTATCTTGTTTTGCCCAGGCTTTAGCCAGCGCTTTTTCTGGTTTTCTATGAGCTTCGTGCCAGTAAGATAGCCACATTTTTCCGTCTTCAGGCAGCTTTTTTCCAATGTGCCGAGCAAGTCCTGGCTGGTTTTTATTGAAGGCTCGCCGGATGCGTTCCCAGCGATGGTCGGTGGTGATTTTTAATTTTTTAAAGATCGGATCACAGGCATCCGGTTGCGATTTCCCCACGAGCCAAATTTCTAGCGCTTTCTTGAGGGTTTCTTTGTTATTTTCTGGCGCTCGCTGTATCTGTGATCTCAGGTGATAACATTGCAGTGTCGTCGAGCTACTGGGCTGATAAAAACGATCAAAATCTTTCCAGCGCCGATTTTTCCCCAGGTAATGTAGCCAGGCATAATAGAAGCGCCTTGCCGTCGGCATGTCCTGGTAGCGGCGCAGGAAATCGGCAACCTGGTCTCCAGTAAGCGTTTTCATGTTTTTACGCATCTCAGCATAAATAAGATAACTATAAAGCGGGTATTGCCGAAGTGATTTTTTGAGTTTTTTGTATCGGGTCTTTTTGTTCGCCGCAAGCGCTTCAGTGGCTTCGATAAATAGCTGACGCTGTTTCGCGTAGGGGTCGTCCTGCGGTAAGGCCTGAGCAGTAGATGAGAGCGTCAGAGTGACAAAATACAGAGTGATAGCGAGAAAAATTATAGGGTTCATGATCCGATAGTCAGTATTATGTTGGGTTGATCGATTGGTTCGATATGAACTTATCCTACCGTAATATTGATTCGCTGGGAACGCTGATTGTGTCGTGAATTTGCGTCGTTGAATGTCGGGAGGAATCAGGTTGTTTATTATTTATTTGTTGGTGGGGTGCTTTGCAGGGCTCTCTGCGGGATTGCTGGGGGTGGGCGGTGGTTTGCTGATAGTACCGGCGCTGGCGTGGATCTTTGCCGCCCAGGGGTTTTCCGACGCGATTGTGATGCACCTGGCCATTGGTACTTCGCTGGCGACCATTGTTATTACCTCAATATCATCTATGCGAGCCCACCATCAGCATCATTCGGTGCGCTGGCGCCTGGTGTTACAGCTTAGTTTTGGCATCATTGTTGGCGCCTGGGTCGGGGCCGCTGCAGCGCATGTGATGCAAAGTGCTGTGCTGGTGGTTGTCTTTGGTTTTTTCGAGCTTTTTGTTGCCGCACAGCTGTTATTGGGTAAGCCCCCTGCTGCTCATCGTCAGCTGCCTAAAAAAGCTATGAATATCATGACTGGCGCAGGGATAGGCGGCGTGTCGGCAATTCTGGGGATTGGAGGCGGTACGCTGACTGTGCCTTATCTGGTCTGGCACAATGTTCCTATGCGAGAGGCAGTGGGCACCTCTTCCGCCTGTGGTTTCCCCATTGCGCTGGCAGGTGCTGTTGGCTTTATCGTGATGGGATGGAAAATGGCTGAGTTGCCAGCCTATAGCAGTGGCTACGTTTACTGGCCTGCCGCTGGTGCCATTGTCTTATCGAGTGTGCTTGCAGCGCCGGTGGGTGCAAAGTTGGCACACACTGTTTCGCAGGCAGTATTGAAAAAAACGTTCGGGATATTTCTGGTGATTCTTGGATTGCTGATGCTCAGTGGTGCTATGAAATAGCCGCTGATCGATTCAGGGTTGTGGACGTTCAAACGTCCATTGTTTGTCATCCGAGAGTTCACGAGAGTATTGGTAATCACTGGCTTTGAATTTTTTCAGGTCATTGGCTTTTTCGATACGGTTTTTAATAATGAAATTTGTCATCAGGCCGCGGGCGCGCTTGGCAAAAATAGCAACAACGCGAGTTTTACCATTTTTAGTTTCTTTAAAGGCGATATTCAGCAGGCGACCATCGAGTAATTTTGGCTTCACCGATTTAAAGTATTCATTCGATGCGAGATTAATCAGCACGGGGTCTTTTTGTTTTTTTAACTCAATATTCAGTGTGTCGGTAATTTGCTCACCCCAGAACTGATAGAGGTTACTGCCGCGAGGGTTTTCCAGCCGAGTTTTCATTTCCAGTCGATAGGGCTGAATAAGATCCAGAGGACGCAGGCAACCGTAAAGCCCTGAGAGAATGCGCAAATGATTTTGAGCGTAGTTGAGATCTGCTGCGTTGAAGCTGTCAACATCGACGCCAGCATAAACATCTCCCTTAAAGGCAAAAATCGCCTGCCTGGCATTATCTGCCGTAAAGGGCGTCTTAAAGGTTTTATAGCGGCCAACATTCAGAGTTGCAATATTTTCACTGACGTCCATGAGTGCCCGGATGTCGGTGGCGTTAATTTTTTTTAACTGCCTGATTAACCGTTTTGAATCATCCAGATGTATCGGCAGACTGTGTTTTTTTGAAGGTGTAGCTGCTTCAAAATCCTGACCTTTGGATGGTGAGAGAGTGATAATCATTAGGCGTTCTGAAAGTGAATTGTGCGGATTATAGTAACGGATATAGCAGCTGATTTGAAACTGAGCGATTGAATACTAACCAAATTTTGTCGAAATCCACACTGTCTGGAGTAACTGAGTTTACTGCTTCTGCAAAACTATCCCCTAAGAAATTGAATTTATTGCAGTAATTGCCATTTACGTTGTTTAATGTGAAATTACTATTCATTAATTACGTTAATATGCTACATTATGTGAATCGTTTATATTTAACGGGCGCGTATTAATGAAAATCAGTGAAAAAGATAAGGTAAAAACCCAGGTAAGCATCCTCAATTCCTCAGTGGAGGTCATTACCGAAAAGGGCTTTAAATCAGCTTCCATGCGTGAAATTGCGCGCCGCGCCGGGGTCGGAGATGCAACGATTTACAATTACTTTCCTTCCAAAGAAAAATTACTCTACGGCTATTGTGAATATGTGCAACAGCAGTCAATGGATGCACTTCGGGAAATTGAAGACTTCCATGAATATTCCCTGCAGGAACAGCTGCAACAGTTTGTAGAAACTCAATTACAATTATGGCTGCCAGCCAGGGGGTTTCTGAGGGAGGTATTTAAATTGACCTATTATTCCCCGGTTGCGGGCGCTGCACATTTGAACAGCACCCGTGAAATATTTAATCGAATTGTCATCGATCTGCTTGAAGCGGCCATCGAAGCTGAAGAAATTCCGGAACAACCCTATCAAGATTTGTTGCCTCGCCTGTTCTGGGATTACCAGACAGCTGTGCTGGCATACTGGATTAAAGACGATTCAGAAGATTTCTCGAATACGACCCAGCTAGTGGATAAAAGTATGGTTATTATCGCCAGTATTTTACACCAGGATATGATTGGCAAATCACTGGATTTAGTGTCTTTTTTATTCCGTAGCCATGTGATGACTCACCTTGGGGATTTGATTCCTGGTTCACCACTGACACAGGCGGCGTTGAATCCGGTCAAGCGTCACTTTATGGACAAGAAAACATGAGTGAAAAACTCCCGGAAGGAAAACTGGTTCGGGCTGGTATTGCAGGCGCTACCGCTGTGAGATTAAGTGCTGCCCATTTGAAACACAAGGTGAAGCGGCCTTTTCTTTCTGCTGAGCAGCATCAGAAGAACAAAGAGAAGCTGGACGATGATAATGCGCAAACTCTATTTAAGGCGCTCACTCAGCTGCGAGGAACGGCCTTAAAAATAGCACAAATGATGGGTTTGGAGCAGGGGTTGCTGCCAGAAGCATATCGCCGGGAGCTGGAAAAATCGTTTCATCAGGTGCCTCCGATCAATCGTGTGCTGGTACGCAAGCTCATCCTGCGTGAGTTCGATAAAACGCCTGAAAAATTATTCGCACGCTTCGAATCCCAGGCTTTCGCTGCCGCCAGTCTTGGGCAGGTTCATAGGGCAAAGGACAGAAATGGTTCTGAGTTAGCGGTAAAGATTCAGTATCCGGGCATCCATGTCGCCATTGAAAGCGATTTGGCCTTAATTCGAAAGCTGGCACCAGGTATATCAAATACTAAACTTGTTTTACATACGCTTAATGAAATTGAATTACGTTTAAAAGAAGAGATTGATTACGAGATTGAAGCCGATAACACCCGCTGGTTTAAGGAAAACGTATCTCTCAGGGGAGTTACTATCCCCCATATTTATCCTGAGTTAAGTAGCCAACGTGTTTTGACCACTGAATATATTCAGGGGTTACACCTTGGTGACTGGTTAGCAACCGATCCCCCTCAGTCTATAAGAAACCATGCTGCACAATTACTATACGATTTTTTTATTTATACATCTCAAAACCTGCAATGCTTACATGCCGATCCAAATCCAGGTAATTATTTATTTCACGAAGACGGTTCTGTTAGTGTTATCGATTTTGGTTGTATTCGGAAAATGTCCGACAAGTTTACGGCACTATTCCCAAAAATTTTACGTTCATATATGAATGACGATGCCGAGTCACTATTTACTGCCTACGAAAAAATGGGTATGTCGTATGAGAATTTCAATGACGCTTTTTATCAAAAGGCGATACGCCCTTTCGGTCAATGGGTCGCGTTGCCTTTTAAAACCGACAGCTTCGACTTTGGCGAGCACGGGTCCTATTCCGAACAGGGGAAAGCACCAATGAAGAGGCTGCATGATTTATTAAAACTTGATTATGTTGCTGAGGAATTTATATTTCATAATCGTACTATCTACGGGCTACTGAAAATATTTGAACGCATGGGTGCAACAGTGCGATTGCGACATCATTGGGTTGAGAAATAATAATTAGA
>JAZGER010000232.1:0-2755 GCA_036478835.1 Gammaproteobacteria bacterium
GCTTATACGTCTGGCCCGCTATCGTTCATGGATATTTACGACAAGATGTGCTTTACGGTATCCTCAGCCGGTGGCCGTCGCGGCGCTCAAATGGCAACGTTTGATGTTGGGCATCCAGATGTCATGGATTTTATCCGCGCCAAACGCGAAGATGGTCGCCTGCGTCAATTTAATCTCTCGCTGTTAATTACCAAAGAATTCATGGACGCGGTGGCAAGTGAAAGCGACTGGAAGCTGTCGTTCCCGTTAACAGAAAAAGAAGTTCTGGAAGATGGCCTGGACCTGCATAACAGCACTCAGGTGATCTGGCGAGAATGGCCCTCGACTGAACCCTACGTGAAAAACGACGAGGGTCTGGTTGCCTGCCGCGTCTATAAAACGATTCAGGCGCAACACCTCTGGGACATGATTATGTCCTCAACCTATGATTTTGCCGAACCCGGTTTTATCCTGATCGATAAAGTGAACGACCTGAACAATAACTGGTTTTGCGAGACTATTCGCGCCACCAATCCCTGCGGCGAACAACCCTTGCCACCTTACGGGTCCTGCCTGCTTGGTTCTATCAATCTGACTCGCTTTGTTCGCAAACCTTTTCAGGAAGACGCCAGCTTTGACTGGAAAGAATTCCGTAAGGCAGCCGGTATTTTTACTCGAATGCTTGATAACGTTGTAGAGATAAACGGTCTGCCGCTGAAACAACAACGTGAGGAGATCCTGCGTAAACGCCGCCATGGAATGGGCTTCCTGGGGTTGGGTTCCACACTCACTATGTTGCGTATGAAATATGGCTCTAACGATTCAGTGATCTTTACCGAACGTGTCAGTCTCGAGCTGGCGATTACCGGTTGGCAGGTCGGGCTCGAGCTGGCGGAAGAAAAAGGTCCGGCGCCGATTATGGATGAAGATTTTATCGTCACTCGGGAAATGCTCTACAAGCGTCCTGAAATGAAGACCGATGGTTACCGAGTAGGCGATAAGGTGAAAGGACGAGTGCTGCATGTGCGTTACAGTCGCTACATGCAATCCATCGCCAGAGTCGCCCCACAACTGATCGACCGGTTAGAGAAATATGGCGCTCGTTTTACGCATCATTCATCGATTGCACCGACTGGCACCATTTCGTTATCGCTTGCCAATAATGCCAGTAATGGCATTGAGCCGAGCTTTGCCCACCATTATTCACGCAACATTATTCGTGAAGGTAAAAAGACCAAGGAAAAAGTAGATGTTTATTCCGCCGAATTGCTGGCTTATCGGGAGTTAATTAACCCGCAGGCAAGGCCAGGTTCGGAGAAAGCTGAAGAAATGCTGCCAGATTATTTTATTGCGGCAGATGATGTCACGCCCAGCCAGCACGTGGACATTCAGTCGGCAGCCCAGAAGTGGGTAGACTCCTCTATTTCAAAGACAGCGAATGTCCCTTCTGATTATCCGTATGAAGATTTTAAGGGTATTTACCAGTACGCTTACCAGAAAAACCTGAAAGGCTGTACAACATTTCGTTTTAATCCTGATGCTTTTCAAGGGGTTCTGGTCAAGGAAGACGATCTCGAAAATACCCTTTACCGGTTTAAACTTGCTGATGGTTCTGAGGTCGAAGTCAAAGGCAACGAAGAAATAGAATACGATGGGGAATTACATACTGCAGCGAATTTGTACGACGCCATGAAAGAAGGCTATTACGGTAAATTTTAAGCGTTATTGCCGATAAAGTGATGATGAAGTAGCAGTCAGGAGAACAATGATGGCAACCCGGATCGATGGAAAAATTGTAGGCTATGAAGTGGTCGATAAATCTGCGGAGGCAGGTGATACCCATGCTGCGACAAGCGAACAGGCCGAACCCAAGCAGGTTGATGACAAAGTCGTTCACCTGCATGAAAAGCTTGAGCGCCCTGAGCACCTGCTGGGGAGTACATACAAGGTTAAAACGCCGCTGTCTGAGCACGCGCTCTATGTCACTATTAACGATATTGTCCTGAATCAGGGGACCGAGCACGAGCTGCGACGCCCCTTTGAGATTTTCATCAACTCCAAAAACATGGACCACTTTCAGTGGATCGTCGCGTTAACCCGAATTATTTCTGCTGTCTTTCGTAAAGGCGGTGACGTGACTTTCCTGGTTGAAGAATTACGCTCAGTATTTGATCCCAGAGGCGGCTATTTCAAAAAAGGCGGGCGCTATATGCCCTCACTGGTGGCTGAAATTGGTGACGCAATCGAGCAACACATGCGCATGATCGGTTTGCTGGGTGATGATGATCTTGATCAGCACCAGAAAAAACATCTGGACGAAAAGCGTGCGAAATATGAAGAAACCCATCCAGCTAGTGAGTCAGACTTTCCCGAAACTGCGCAGCTGTGCATGAAGTGCCACACAAAATCGGCGATTCAGATGGATGGCTGTTTAACCTGTTTGAATTGTGGGGAATCAAAGTGTGGGTAGTGGCAATATAAGTGTGGCATTCAACGCAGCAACTTAAATGAACAGATGGCTATCTGGTTTGGCGATTGGTCAATGAATGAGTGGTTAGTTGTTTATTGTTGCTAGTCAAGCGCAAGGAACTAAGGGGATTTATCACTATAAATAGCCGGATTTAGCCTGTATTTCCAGCTTGGGACAGGATAATATGTCTCCATAATTTTTAATATAATTACAAATTGTGCTGGAGGTAAAATGCAGGTGTTTAATCCAGATCCAGGTGTTTGGTATGCCAATCATGTGGGTCAATTGCTGCAAGTGCGTACTGTT
>JAZGER010000233.1:0-10840 GCA_036478835.1 Gammaproteobacteria bacterium
CGGTATCGGTCGTCGATGAGTTAGTCGTCAGTTCTGACAGTATGCTTGCCGGTTGGAAAGAAACGGCGATGGTTGCGTTGACCCAGCTGGGTGAGTTTTCCCAGGGCACTATCAGCATCAAGGGTGACTCTATTTCTATGGGTGGAATTGTTGATAGCCAGGCATCGAGTGATTATGTGCGAAAATCTCTGGACGCTGCATTGAATGGTCAGTTTACTGCGAACTATGCGATCAATATTGAAAATTTACCTGTTTCTGAACCGGATCATTCTCATGCCGTAACCACCGCTGCTCCAGCAACACCGGCCGCACCCGTCGTGACAAGTGAGGCGGTAATAGCTGATTGCCAGTCAACGTTTGATGCGGCATTAATCGGCCAGCACATCCGCTTTACAACGAATCGTGCGCAGATCAATGCTGAGAGCCATGCTCTGCTGGACAGTCTCTCTGCAGCAGCAAAAAGTTGCCCCGATACGCATATCGAAATTGAAGGGCATACCGATTCACAAGGCAGTGATGATTACAATATGATGCTGAGTCAGAAACGGGCAGAAGCTGTTTTGGCCTATCTGATTGATAAAAATGTACGCGCTGACAGACTGGTTGCTATTGGCTATGGTGAATTACAGCCCGTTGCTGATAATGCAACGGCAAGTGGCAGAGCGTCCAACCGTCGTATAGAGTTTACGGTAAAAGCGAGCGAATGAACTATCTTGTTTCGCAAATAGCCTTTTGTCTCGTACTAGCAGCCGCCGTCGGTTTTCTCTTCGGTTGGCTGCTGCGTGGTTTGGCTAGCCGGCAGATGGAAAAACGGTTAAGAGCAGAGTGCGATGACAGGATACGTTATCTGGAATCAGAGATAGATTGAAAATGTTGTTTGCCTGGCTCAATCCTGTAGCCAGGTAAACAAATTTATCCTGGAAAGAAGTCAATCGAAAAATTCTGGCTGGTCGAGCCGACATTTAACGCTTTAAATTTATACATCTTTATTCTGCTGAGTAATTTCTTTTCCAGTGCGGGGTTATTCAATTCGCTGGAAATCAGCTGGATATTCGTCACTGTCCCTTCAGATGAAATGGTGAGGCGGATGACAAACTTTCCCTGTAAGCCTGGATCCTTCCGTAATGCACGGTTATAGATATTATTTAATATTCGCTTGTTTTTATCGAATGTAGTGGTTATGTCGCTACGGTTCCCACTCCGTGAGCCAGTGCTCTTCTTGCTGGATGTGGTTTTACTCGCAAGCTTGTGTTTAACCTTGGTTTGTTTTCTTTGTGACAAGTTTGTGCTCGAGAGCGCTGTGTCAAGGTTTTCAATTTCTATTCCCTGGCTGCCAGTATTTTCAAAAGTCTCTGTGGGTTCTGATAGGGCAGTCGTCTGATTTGAGCTGCTTTCCTGTAACGACTTCCGGGTTTTAAGTGATCGGGTAGCCGCATTATTTCGAATATCTGCGAGAGAACTGTTTCTGGAAAACAGACCAACACTGGCTGCCTTTTTACGGGCTTGAGCGGCCGTATTAACGTTAGCCTGCTTTTTTGCCACGGGTTTTACAGGCGCTATTTTTTTGGGAGTGACGGGAGGCTTTGGTTTTTTTCTGACCTTCTTCGGCACTGCTTTAACAATTTTCGCAGGCTCAGGTTTTACTCTTTTGGGTTTGGGTTTGGGTTTGGGTGCAGGCGCTAGTTCGGTATTGATGATGGGCTGGGGCTCATCAGCTGTCTGAACAGGTTGTGCGGGCTTTTCGTAGATAAGTCGGGCAACAGGGGGTGGTAATTCATGCTTTTTTTCTACCTGTTTTTTAATGCTGGGCAAAAAAGGCATTGCGATCGCGGCAATCAGAAAGACCCCAAGCGTGGTCGTGAGAATTTTCTTGAAACGTTGCTCATCCTCACTCGGAATCGACCAGGGTAAGCTGTGTGAATGATAGACCATGATTTATTGACTGCCCCCGGCAGATTTCTGGAGAACAGCGAAGGAGATTCTTTCAAAACCAGCGCTCGTGCAAGAAAGCATGATACGTTTCAATAAATGGTAGGGTAATGATTTATCACCCATGATGGTGATTTCCTGTGCAGGTGCTTTTGAATTGGCAAATTCACTGGCGATTTTTTGATGCTGCGCTGCCAGGTATTCTGACAATTTTGGGATGGGTGTGTTGCTTGTTCCATCGTCAGCGAGTGTTGAAATTTCTTGACCTTCAATCAAAATTGAAGCGCCATCGATGACAAGAGTCATATTGTATCGGGGTAATGTTTCAGCGAATGATTGCGGGAGCTCAACATTTTTAGAGGTGGGTAACACTTTACCGCTGGAGGAATTGACCAGCAGAAAAAACACCAGGATAGTAAAAATATCCATCAAAGAAACTAAGTTGAGTGCAGGTATACGACCATTGCGTTTATGGTGGCGTTCCATGCGTATTGCTCGTCTTGATTGCTTCATGGTTCGCTCCCTGACGGGGTGTTGGGTGCATCGCCTATTGAGATGGCAGGAAATAGTTCGGCGGCTGTCTGGCCGTCAGCTGCGATTGTCCCACGAATACTATCCATGACATCAATGACACGTCCGTATGGAATATTTGCAGATAACAGAAGTGTTATATCTGTTGTATCTGGGTGGGCGGCTTTTATCTGCTGTAAATATTGGTTGAGTTTAATAAGTTCCGACGCATCGTCCATGGCAGGTAAAGTTGTCAATTTATTCGTTTTTTGATCGCCAAATTCAATGCTGTCTGAAAATACGATGACCTGTAAGTTGACGGCTTCTTTTTCTGGCTCAGATTGTAGAGCATCCTGCTCGGCGGGTATTTCAAGTTCGAGTATGGTGATTCTTGAAAAGACAGCAGTAATCAAAAGGAATGGGACCAGTATCACCATTAAATTCATGAAAGCTGTAATGTTTAGCTCAGGTGCCTCAGTATGGCGTTTTCTACGCCAGTGACGTTTCATTAGTTGCTATCTCTTTCTTTTTGTTCAGTCAGAATATTAAGGAATTTCACCGAAGCCATTTCCAGGCTGTCGACCAATTCAGTTGTTTTTGTCTGCAGCACGGTATAGATAAGCAATAACGGTATTGCGACCATAAGACCAAAGGCGGTGGTGTTCATTGCCACAGAAATACTTGCAGATAGCATATCCGCTTTATCCGCAGCATTGGCGTTTGCAACGGCAGTAAATGCCCGGATAAGACCAATAATGGTACCCAATAAACCGAGTAGTGTAGCAATATTTGCAAATGTCGCCAGGTAATGGGTTCGTTTTTCAAACCGAGGGACGGTCTCCATCAGTCCTTCTTCCATCGCAATTTCAACGTCCGTTCGACGCCTTGCCACACGTGAGCGATTGATTCCGTAACGGAGGATCCGGCTAAGCGCCGATGTTGATTTATTCGCGATATCATACGCCTGTTCCAGGTTGCCTTCTGTAATGGCAGGCATGACCTTCTTCCACAGCCGCTTATTCTGTGTTTTAGCGGCGGTCAGGTAAATGTAACGCTCGACAGCAATCGCTGTACCAAGGGCAAGCACCAGGACAATGGGGTACATGAAAAACCCACCGGCCTGAAAAAACTCTACAATTGTTGAATAAAAATTCATTTCATGACTCCCGTCTAATAGCTATCAGGTTTGCGTTTGCGTCGTGCATTTTCTTTAGTCCTTTATGTGAGCTTTGTTGTATAAATGGATTTTTCTTCTAAAAATTTCAGGGTCTACAGGCATTAATGACCGATTAATGAGGCTGTCCACCGGGCGATCCGGTAGCATAGGAGATGCTGAGTCTTTCCAGGGAATGATAAATTGTGCAGAGGGTAATTCATTATTCCCAACGATAGAAATCGATTTCTCACCCTCTGATAACGCAGAAGGGCAATAGAGAACGGTGATTAACAAGGGTATCAGCCTTTTAAATAAGGTGGTTGAAAGATCCGGGTTTCTGGGCATCACATATGACCTATTTTCGTCGTTTAATATCAGCTAGCCAACCGGAAACCTGCTTATCAGTTTGACCGGTTAATGTCTGGTAGCGTTGGAAATGTTTTTGAGCAAGATGACTGTCTTGAAGATAAATATCGTAAAGGATGCCTATATTGAAATGAGCCAGGGCATACTCAGGATGATTTGACAGGGCGCGTTTGTACGCGGTTAAGGCACCTTTAAAATCACCAGATTCCCGATCCATGATGCCGAGAAGGTTATTAGCAGCTGGATTATCGTTTGACAGAGTGAGCGCTTTAACCAGCATTTGTCTAGCCTCATCATGCTTCTTCTGTTGCCTGAAAATAATCGCGTAATTAACGTATACGGCAGCATTATCCGGAAATTTGTTTTGTAGCTGTTTTATCGTGACAAGCGCTTGATCATAACGTTTAGCTTCCATGTGAATAGACAGTGGGACAAAATCAGGGCTTCTCATCTGATCAACGGTGCTGGAAGGGCGTATGGCGCAGCTGCTACACAGGATGATGCATAGCATGGTGATGCAACGGAAAAAATTATTGGCTGACATATGTTTCGACCCTTTCGATTTTGTTGTAGCGTCCAGGGATCAGCTCGGCTAATTGTTTTAAGCTGTTTTTTGTCCACTGGTTGTAATGCCCGTCAGCAAGGTATTTAATATTGGTTTCATGTATTTCTATTGCCTGTTCTTCAATAGGGTAAGCTTCTTCTTCCAGCAAGATATTATATTGCTCTAGTTCCTCACCAGATAAACCCGCAGGGCGTTCAGAATTGAGTATTGCTTTGCTGAAATCCGCATAGATATTTCCGGTTTCATAGGTTGCCTGGGTGGTAATGTCTGCGACGTTATATTTCGCGGCAAGTGTGAAAGCGGTTATGGCAGATTGCAGATGTTTTTTCTTGGCAAGCAGATTTTCCTGTAATGGTTCAGTTAGTGAGATAGACAGGTATTTTTCTTTGTAGGGGCCTGCCAGCGCAAGTTGTGAGGTGGCGGCAAGAAGGCGTCCTCGATCATTTTGTAATGCCGGGGTGGAGTTGAAATGCGCAATTATTTGTTGTTGCCAGTATCTGGTTTTGGTCGGATTACGGGTTTCACTATATAATTTCACAAGCATGGCGCGTGCTTCCATTGCCTGCGGTTCTGGTGAGGGGAATCTATCGACGTATGACTGATAACTAACGATAGCTTTCTGAGAGGCTTTGGCGTCCAGATAGAGTGTTGCGGCTGACCATAAGGCGGTGCGTTGTAGCGCTACATCAACCTCAGAATGAGATACGCTTTCGTATTCATTCGCAGCTTTTAACGGTTGCTGTGTCTCCCTGTAGAGATAGGCAAGTTTTCCTGTTGCTTCTTTTCTCAGCGCGTTCCCTGGATAAGCGACTCGCCAACTCTCCAGCGTTTGTATTGCTTCGGCTAACCGGTTTAAAGTGATATACGCTGTTGCTGCGTCGTAGCGGGCAGTCGCTGCTATTTTTGCAGCAGGCGTTACCAGCGCAACTCGATTAAAGTGTTTGATTGCATCGGTAAGGTGATTTGCATCACGAGCAGTTTCCCCTTGTTTATAAATGCTGGCTGCAAGACGATTAATAATCGCTTCTTTCTGTTCACTCGCCTGAGAAAGTAGCAAGAGAACCTGTTGATAAGATAATTCAGAATTTTCATACTGATGCGTTTCAAAATATGAGTGAGCAACGAGTGTCCAATTAGATAGCAAGATGTCTGATGGAATGTGATCGGTACTAATTATAGACCTGGCGGTTTGTATCGTGAGTTCAAATTCCTGTAGGGCATATAGTTGTTCTGCCGCACGAGTTTTTACTGCAATGGCGTTTTTATGTGTGGGAAATGTTTGTGCGAAGCGTAAAGCCTTGTCAATGCCTTCTCGATGCCAGGATGTTTTTTTAACCAGTTCATTTAATGATGATTCATATTGGTTATGTGCAAGCAGGGCAGCGTACCCGGCTTCGGATGCTTTATCATGAACGCCATAGTCATACGCAGTGCGTTCATATTCTGTAATGGCTTTCCGGGTATTCCCAGATTCGAGTAAGAGCTCTGCGAACAAGAAATTGGTAGCAGGTGCACCTGGGTTTTCAGAAAAGCCCTGGAAATACAATTCATACCAGTTGATTGCCGTTTGATAATCGATGGGGTTTTTTGTTTTCTGAGCCAGAGCATGGTGATAATGGCTGATGTCATCAAGGTATGTTTTGACAAGTTTGACTACGTCAGGAGACTGCTTGATATCATGCTCTTGCCAGTACTGACTGCCAGGCAAATAGTTCCTTGTAAAAGATTCTTTTTCCTTTAGAACGCGTTCCTCAAATCCAGCCTCCTGATAGACACGAATGACATGTGACTGGAATAGCGGAGCTTCACGATGGTCAGGGTGTGAAACTGCGAATTTTTGATAGGTGTCAGCTGCATCTGTGTAACGCTGTTTGGATAAGTGAAGTTCGGCTACACTGGCATAAACGAGAGGCTCAAAACTTTTTCGCCCATGGTTCATGAAATATTTTTCTACGAGGTCGGCATTTCCAAGATAAGAAAAACTTAAACCAATAACGCGTAATGTGTCCTGGATACGTTCCTGCTCAGCCCGCCCGATAGAGTCCGGAAGAATCGAACTCTGATGGCTCGAGAGATTCTCATCCAGTAAAGCGACAAAGGTATTGAGAGCAGTTTCAATATTGTTCAGCTTAAATTGTGACCATCCGGATTTATACAGTGATGGCTGAAAAAAATCAGAACCCGGATTGTTAATAATAACCTGTTGATAGGCGCTGTCAGATTTTTCAAATTTCCCAAGACTGAACAGGTATTCGCCTCTTCTGAAATGTGCTTCGTCAATATTGTCAGCGTCAGGAAAATGTTTTGTGTATTCGGTCAGCGTTTGAAACACTGATTCATTATTACCTTGTTGTTCATAGGCGCGCGCAAGCTGGTAGGTGGCGCTATCATTGTTAACATGCTCAGGGTGTTGTGTTAACAGATTTTTATATAATTCAGTTGCTTTTGAATGTATTTGAGTGGTATCACCGTCTATCTGACGTGTCAGTTCATTATCCATATTGAGGTCAGCGAGGCGCCTGAGTGCCTCTGGCGCAAGCTTGTTATCAGGTGAGGAAGAAAGGAAATCCCTGTAATTAATCATTGCTTCCGAACGATGATCAATGGGCTTTTGTTTTTTTTCTATCGGCAAACTGGCCGCTTTAAGTGACGCGATTCTTGCATCATCTGAAGGTGATAATGTCGAGCATCCGTGCAGACATCCGATGATTGCAATACAGAGTGTCATTTGTTTCATGGAGCGACACTCGACAGAAGGTCATGATTTCTAGCCAGTGCGTAGCGCGCTTGTGTAAGATAGCTGGCTAAACGGGCATTTCTTTTTTTCAGTTGAGAAAATATCAGACCTTCGAGTTGTTTTTCAGCTTGTAGCAGCGTGGAATCAAGTGCTGGTTCCATCTTATCAATTCGGCTGGAAATAGAGTCTATTTGCTTAATAAAAATCGTAAAGTCAGCGCTTGAGCTAGAGAGGGCGCTGATGACGCGACTGTTTTGTTCTTTCCCTGTCGTGATTTCTGCAGCGACTGTATTGAGAGATTTTCGAATGGACCATAAACGCTGCTTGAACGCTTCATTGACCTGCCAGTACAGGACGCCTTTTAGCCAGTGTAATTTTTCACGCTTTTTATTCAGTTTTTCTGAGTCTGGCAGTGCATTCATGCGTTGTTCTATCGCATTAATGGTTTTCATTTGTTGTCTTTCCTGATCGGATGCCAGTCCAAATATGTCCTTCTCATCTTTGATTTTCAGGTAGCGTTGCTCCACTACATCTAACTGCGATTTTAAATGACTGATTTCTTCCGCTTCTAGTCGCTGTTGAGCAGCAGGTGCTTTTTCGTTATAGGATTTTTTCCTGGTTTCAATCATATCCTTGAACAGGGTAATCGTGTGCCGCCATTTTTCCTGCTGATTTTGGAGGAATACCAAATCACGGTAATCGCCTATTGATGATTGAAATTCATGACCGGATAACAGGTCCGCCAGATAATTTCTGGCGGGTAATGGGTCAAAATCTTGATAGCCAGTTATCCAGTTGCCAAACTTCTCATTGTTGACTGTTATATGTGTTTTCCAGTCGCCCAATGTCACTTCATCGACTGCTTCTGCAAGCAGATTTTTTTCTTTTAGGAAATAGTCAATTGCACGGTTGTAGTATTGAATGGCAAGTGTATTTTTTTCCAATTTTTCAAACGCATAAGGGATAGCAAGATTGGCTTCCTGTACAGCGGTATCAAAGCTGTCTCGCTGCCCAAGTTCAAGCCAGGGTGTCAGAGCTTTCTGATATTGCTCTATTCCTGCCAGTGCCCATCCAGTTGCCAGCAATGCTTGCTGAGAAAGTGAACCCTGTAGTCTTACCTGTTCAAGATAAGTGAGTGCGAGCTTGGGTTTTTCCTGTCGAATAAACTGAAACCCAAGGCCAAGATTTGCCTGGTCGCGTAGTGTTTTTAACTCTTCATCTTCAATGGGTTTTTTATTGAATGATTGTAGTGTTTTTTCGCCGCTTTTAACGTGGCCAGCGCGTAACTGAGCGATGCCTTTGTTAATTTTCAGATAGTCATTGAGAGGACCAGACGTTTTTGACGTGGCAAGAAGATTTGCGGCTTCATTGTTTTTGTCCCGCATCATTAATGTATTGGCTAACAATAATAGGTGACTGTCATTCTCGATCGAACCTTCCACCGGAGTCAGTTTATTGAGGTAGCGGTGTGCATTTCCAAATTCCCCGTGCTGATAGGCGTATTTCCCCAGGTAGTACCAGACGGTATTCTGTGTGTCTGAATCAACATCGACATCCAGTATTTGTCTGAATTGTTTGTCTGCTTCGTGACTCAACCCATAAGATAGTTGCAGGCCCGCACGAAGTAACTCTGCTTCTTTTTGTTTTTCATTAATCTGGTTTCTATCCTGCGCGGCCATAAGGTGAGACAAAGAGGTATAATAGTCATCCTGAAAAAAATGAAATAACACTTCACCATACTGCAGGCCGGTTATATCGCTTGTGTCTGCATTTGAGATATGGGGTGTGATGGCAAGTAGAGTGCTCGCCAGAAGGCGGTGAAAGAACCGAGCCACTACCATTCCTTGATCGAAAAATCAGGTTGCTGCTTGCCTGTTTGATCAACGATTTTTAGCTCAATATATTTTGGACCAACGGCCTTGTTGATAGTCACCGTTGCCCCTCGTTTATATTGCCTGTTGTTAGGGCCTTTCCCTGTGAATACCGCCACCAGTTCATGGTCCCCGGTTTTCATGTTTCCCATATGCAAACGTTGCACGCCGCCCTGGTGTAAGGCATTAATTTCACGGTCAGTGTATAAGTAAGCGGAGACTTCCTTGCCATCAATTTTCAGCGCGACAGAATCCAGGGAAAAATAGAAACCAACGTCCACGGATACAAAAACAGAAATCTGCGTGTTGGACGGAAATAACAGGTCTTCCTCTAGCTTGAACAGGTCACGATTTAGAGCGATAGCCTGTTGTTTCAGTGATTGAACCTGAGTGTCAAAGCTCTCAGTCTCAGCCGCATGTGTTGCCAGGGCGCTTAAGCTGCAAGCAAGTACGATCAATCTTAGTATGGCGTTCATCATTATCCCGGAGTCATCGGCGTAGGCGCTCGATGAGTTAAGTCGTTGAAAATTAAAGAGCACAGAAGCGTCATGGCGGTATTTTGAGCAATCTGTCTACCGCTGTCTGCGAAACATTTCACAAGATAGACATAAACGTGATTGTGACGGTTTTCTGTTACCGCAATTAAAACAGGCAAATCTCGTTCCACTTTGCAATAAAAGTGTAACTAACGGGGGATAAAAGGATAAATTTCTATTTTATGGGCGGGTTGTCGCTAGCTTGCAACAAATTAGGGCAAAAAACCAACCTGTAGGCATAAGCTTGCTGCGCACTAGTGTTTTGGCTAAAGTATTGGCGCTGAGAAATAACACACCATTGATAAACGGTACTGCCAGATCAAGTCTGAGCTGTTCCAATTTATCCTCTAGCGGTCTCTACTGCTTTTAGCAGTATCTCTATGTCATCGTGGGCGCGGTGTCTTTTTGTTGCTTCTGATCTGGCTTTTTGCAGTACCTCTTCTGCTGAAATGCTTCTGTTATTCCGTAATTCCAATTTCTTATACAGAAGTTCTCTAATGCCATGTATTTTCCAGGTTTTTGTGTGGCAGCCAAAGATACGCTCAAATGCACTTAACCAATGCAGATCAAATGCTGGTTCATCTGAATAAACTCTTTTAGTTGAAAATATATCATCCAGTTTTCGATAAATCTCGCGTGGATTATGCCCATCAGAGGCTAGCATGATTTGAGAAATACCATGCACGGCTTCTGAGCGTTGATTCCAATCCTGCCATGATCCAACTGAGGATGGATCAAGTAGATAACTCTCGATACCTTCCTCATTACCCCAGGCTATTTCGATAGGATAGGTATTATCAGAAAAACTGGACGCTTCAATATCAAGCAGTACGTAATCTAGACACATATGCCTGAAATCTCTGTAAGTTGTTTCCTTCCTTCCATATGATCTCAGAACTCCCCTTCCCGAACCACAGTCTCACCTAGCTTCACTATATCAAGCGGTGTAACCTGCGTATTTTCCGGTAATGGTAATTCACCCTTCTTGATGCCTTTGGCGGCAACGCTGTCGAGTCCGGCAAGCGGCTTGCTACCTGGCAGAGCGGTGGCATTTTCATCATAGTATTCGAACCAGGGTAATCCGGCCTGAGTATAAGCCTCAGCAGTCGGTGCGCGAGTTGGCGGTGCATGGCCAGTGAGATTCTGGTAATCACGGGAATTGGCAATGCG
>JAZGER010000234.1:0-7644 GCA_036478835.1 Gammaproteobacteria bacterium
TGGAAGCACCGATTGAATCTTACTAAATTTTGCCGAAACAGGGAATGCTTGCCGAAAATTTTTACCTGAAATTTATACGGCAGCGTTTAAAATACTGCCAACGATATCTGTATTGCCTTTTTTCAGGCGATTCGATAACGACACCACAGAGTTAATTGCCGTTTTGCCACGAGAAGAGACTAATAACGCCATTCCAGCCTGTGCTGCAATAATCTCTGCATCCGCAAATTCATTGGCTGCAGGCGTATCGATCAGGACATACGAAAAATATTTCACTGAGGCATCCAGCAACGTCTTGAATTTTGGTTGACTGACCAACTCCTGAGGGTTCGGAGGAATATCACCTGCAGGCACAACAAAGAGCGTTGGAAGAAAGCTGGACTGATGAATGGGGAATTCTTCGTCCTGGGAAAGCAGTGTTTTTGAAAGGCCTGCATTCATCTTTGATTGAAAAATGCTGTGCTGCCTGGGGTTGCGCAAGTTTGCATCAATAATCAGTGTTCTTTTGCCCAACTGAGCGAGAACAACAGCCAGGTTAGCCGTAATATAAGAGCGCCCCTCCTGATGAGAAGGACTCAGGATGGCAAGCGGCTTGGCTTCCATATCATTCTGATTCAGCAATAGCTGCGTCCGAATCGTACGAAACACTTCTGACTGATCGGAAAATGGCTTATATGCTGTCACTAAATCTGCGGGAAAGCCCTGCTGATCAGAAATAATACAGGGGTAGCCCACCTGCTTTGATAGCGCATTTTGCAATTCGTTCTGCTTGACAAGACCTAGCTGAACGGCAACCTCTCCAAATTTCTTACTGGTCTTTTTCTGGGTTTCCAGAATTCTGGTTACATCACTGGATGTAATCACTCCCGCTTCCAATAAGATTTCTCCCAGAATTTCCTGAGAATGGACAATCAATTGCTGCTGGTCAGCTACAGGACTTTCTACAGTCACAACATAATTCCTTTCTTTAAAAGAATGTTATCTTCGATTTATAGTATTACGGCCGAAATCAGCTTTTTTCAAGTACGCCAAGCACAGTAACCCCAGACGCATCGACCAAATCATCTTCAGTTCGGACCTTTCTATTCTTAAGTTCGAACAAAAGGGATAGAACGCTACCCATAAACAGGCCTAAAATAGTCGCTAATATGAGTTTCTGGAAAGACGCAGGGCCATCAGCGCTCATCGGCATGACAGCTGGATTTAGCACAGTCACATTGGTCTGACTGACACTACTTTTAACCGAAAATTGCTGAAAACGATTCAGCGCTTCGTCGTAATTTCTCTGTGCATTTTCAACATCTCTCAGCAAAGGAACCAGATCGCCACGGCCTTTTTTGAGCCCCAGTAATTTATCTTTCTGCCTGGTCTGAGCCTTTTCTAATGCGATTTGCTGCGATGCAGCCAATTCAAGCCGGCTACGCAGGCCGGAAACGATAGTGCTCGTCTCGGATTTAATTTTTGATCTAATAGATGACACTTCTTTCTTCAAACGCAGATAGGTTGGATGACGCGCTCCGTGCGTTGTCGATACATCAGCAAGCTGGGCTTCTTTACTGTTGAGTTCCAGCTTGAGCTGCTGGATATAATTACTGGCCAGAACATCTGGGAGTGTTTCATAGGCATTATTTCGCCCGGAAAATGCGTCCAGTTGCGCTAACTGACTACGCGCTTCTTCAGCTTCAGACTGGGCGGTAACCAGCTTTCGAGTCAGATCATTTAATTGCTGATTTTCCACGTCCAGTTTTTCATCAGCAGCCAAAATGCCTTTTTCCTGCTGATATTCCGTGAGACTGGTTTGTGCTGTTTCCAGTTTGAGCCGCAAATCGGCAACCTGCTCATCAATCCAGGCAGCATTTTTCCTGGCAGGGTCAATCGTTAATTCGAGGTTGGTAATCGTATAAGCTTCGGCAAATTCATTCGCCATTAGCGCGGCATACTCGGCATCGGGCGACGTATACTCAACATTCACCAGTCGATTGCTGCTGCGCGATTTAACCGACACTTTTCGCAGAATGCTGTCCGCTACCCACTCGCGGATAGCCCCTTGTCCGCCTGTTGTCGTTTCAAAACCATTTTTCCAACGTTCTTTTTCGGCTAACTGTAAAGAATCAACCACCTTCAGGGCTACGTGACGGCTTTCCAGTATGCCAACCTGGGTATTCAGATAATTTGACTGCAAAAGAGCCGGCAACATAGTATCTGACTCGTCGGCAGACTGGCTTTCAAAATCAATGACTAAGGTTGCCGCTGCAGTGTAGGTATCTTCGACAAAGCGATTAGAAATAATGGCCGTAAGTACAGACAGCAGCGTAACAGCCAGAATCAACCATTTACGCCCCAAAATTGTAGACAGTAATTGCTGAAATCCCATTCTCAATAACTCCAGTAAAGTGATTTTTTCATAAAAGCAGGCATATTAAAATAAACCTTCTTTTACACGTATGACATCATCGGCCTGAATAGCATCATCAAGACCCACCTTGAATGAATCCTTACCACCATTTTCTAATTCACGGCTTAGCTTAACCCGCCTTGTCGTCCCTCTCTCTGTCAGCCCACCACCCAGAGAAATCGCCTGTATGACAGTCATCCCTTTTTTGATCTTATAAGCGCCGGGCTTTCTAACCTCGCCATAGATATAGAACATTTCACTACTGGGCACATAGATCACATCGTCACCGGTTAAAAGCAGGTCACTTTGCCCCAGACCCTGCCTCAACATTTTAGACAAATCAATATTTCGTGTACTAACTGAACCCTTGTCATTAGTCGTTATAACAATTTCATCGCCGCCTTCATCTGTTATGCCACCGGCTTTTGCCAGCATCTCCAGAACAGTCATGCGCCCCATCAGAGGGTATTGACCAGGCTTTTGGACATTACCCAGGACAGAAACCATATTGCTATTAAATTCCTTGACGAAAACGGTTGCCTGAGGAGAACGAACAATTTGTTTTTCCTTCAACAAAGCTTCTATCAGACTCTGAGCCTGCTTTGCCGTTTGCCCTTTCACTTTTAGTTCACCAATCAGGGGCATTGAAATCATACCCATCTCAGACACACGAGTTTCAGTCATTAATTCCTCATGCTGGAAAACTGTGATTTTGACAACATCATTAGCGCCTAGCTGGTAATCGCCAATTTCTTCAGCATTCGCTGTAAAATTGACGGCTAAAGCCAGAAACGTAATTAATAAGTGTCTCATCAGCATCACATCACTCCACTTGAATTGTTTACAATAATTAGGGTACGGCATTCATTAATATTGAAGCCAAAGCTCAGTAAACCATGAACTTATTTGCCAGCTCAATGCTCTCAGACTGGACAACAATACATTAACTTCTCAATCTATCTAGAAATAGCGTCCTACTGTTACATTTCTGAAATAATCGATTGAACTGTAATCAGAATATAGAAATTGCCGCTGCTTTTATGAGTCCGCTGCAAAGAAAGAGTTGCCTGTTTTTTACATAAACCTGAAAAAAGCGGAAATAGCTGAGTCATTGAACAATAATTGGTCACATTTCCACGCAATTCCAAAACACTATCTCTAAAACTCACTCCATCAGTATATCAGTATTTATTAATATTTTCCACTTTTATTGTAGAGTTATTCATTTAATTATCATACAAATTAACGGTTTAGTTGTGCCCAGCTCTAGGGTCAAACGCATCGCGAACCGCGTCAGAAAATAAATTCGCAGATAGTACGAGCGTAAACATAAAGGCAAATGCGGCAAACAGTGACCACCAGACCATCGGTTCACGTGCCATTTCCAACCTTGCCCGGTTAATCATATTACCCCAACTTAACGTCGTCGGATCAACACCGACGCCAACGTAAGACAAAACGGCTTCTGCCAGAACTAGCCCACTAAAATCCAGAACGACCGCAATTAAAATCAGATGAGAAAGATTAGGTAGTAGATGTCGCATAAGAATCCTGAAACTGGATACACCAAAAGCATCAGCGGCCTGAACATACTCCAGCTCTTTTAATTTCAGGCTTTCGCCTCTTAATAAACGACATAAACCTGTCCAGCTGGTAACGCCCAAAATGGCGCAGAGAAACAGTAACCGCATATCCGCACGCTCAGCCATCGTTTCAAACATATCGGGGTGGTTGGCCATATAGACCTGCAACATAAGAATGGCCGCTGCGATGAGCAACACACCAGGAATGGAATTCAGCGTGGTATACAAATACTGAATCACATCATCGACCCAACCTCTGAAATACCCCGCCATTAGGCCCAGACTCACGGCAAACGGTAGCATAATGAGTGTGGTCAATGTGCCAATGATCAAGCCCGTACGAATGCTTTTTATTGCCTGGTATAAAACATCCTGCCCGACTTTATCAGTCCCGAGGATATGAAACGCCGCTGCGAAATTTGCTATGAACGCCACCAGAAAAATAAGCGCCCCCATTACCCATAAAAATGTCCCCCACGGCATCTCAGTTTTGCCACTGAAAATTTGCCTGGCTTGCTGCACAAAAGGTAACTTATGCCGAGCAGCAAGAATACCCGCCAATAATAGAAATAACAGCCCTACTACAATTACAGCTTGAACAGATGCCACCACGAGGCGCTGGAAAAAATCAGCCTGCCACTCGGTAGCCGGGTTCTGCAGATGCGCACCACCATGTTTGAGCCTTGGATAAACAAGCTTCTGAACGCCGTTAGCATCCGTTACTGTCTCTTTTGCAAAGCCCTGTGCAGCAAAAGGCGCTGAGTAAGTGGTTTCGTCATGCGTTCTAAGCGGTGTAAGAATGAGGTCCAGCACGCTCAACACATCACCGGCATATTGCGCTTCCTGTTGCCCTTCCTGCGAGGGTAACGCCTGCCGAAAATGTATTGAATCCAGCAGCCCTATAACTACGTAAACCAACAAAACCATCAGCGAGGCAAAGGCAATCTTTCCTCTGAGAATGCGTCGCCAGGGCGCATGCAAATGCTCTTTTCGCAACACATAAAATACAAAGGCTATGACAACAAAAACCAGCAGGAGGAGCAATGCATCAGTCCAGAGGATCACTGGCTTTATCATGACAGTCGAATCCTTGGATCAACCAGTGTGTAGGAAATGTCGGTTAGAATTAAGCCGATTATATACAAAACAGAACCCAGAAAGACCATCGCACGAACGACCGCAAAATCCTGTCCATTGATGGCTTCAATCGTGTAGCTTCCAAGCCCTGGAATACCGAAAAAGGACTCCAGTACAAGACTTCCCATAAACAGGAGCGGTAACCCTGCAACCACACCGGTTAAAATCGGGATCATGGCATTTTTCAGTACATGGCGGAACAGGACCAGCGATTCAGACAGGCCTTTAGCTCTGGCCGTTCGAACGTAATCTTTGTTAATTTCTTCCAGGAAGAAGGTACGATATAAACGGCTGCCCGACCCGATACCCATAAACACACCAATTAAAACCGGCAGCAAAATAAAACGCCATGCCAGGAAGCCTGGCTGATAACCAGAAATGGGCAACAAATGAAATACTTTACTGATAATGTACTGGCCAATAATGATATAAAACAAACCGGAAATCGACATTAATATCACACATAAAATCACCCCTGAAAGATCCAGATAGGTCCCACGGAAAAACGCCAGCAACATGGCAAAAGTAATCGACACGAGCAAACCCAAAATCAATGTAGGAACAGCAATGGCCAGACTTGGCCACATTCTTTCTTTAATGTCAGTGGTAATATCCCTTCCATCATCAGAGCTACCAAAATCGAACGCGAATAACTTCACCGATTTTTCGAAGAAAATCGTATCTGTAAATTTATCTGCCCCCTGGGCCGCCTCGTTGTAAACCAGCGGGCGGTTATAGCCGTGGCCGGCTTTCCATTTTTCAATGGCTTCAGGTGTTACCCGCTTCATCCCCAGGTGCATACGCGCCATATCATCTGGCGAGTTAACAACGAAAAATAACGTGAACGTAATCAGGTTGACACCAATCAGAATCGGTATCGCATAAAGAACTCGGCGCATGATGTATGCAAACATATCAGGGCTCCAAAATGCCTTCTCGCGAAGTCTCGTGACGCTTATAAGCGATGAATGCGGGTAATATAATCAGCAGGAGCAACAATAGAATTCCGGCAATCGGCCAGATAATTGGCTTATTCCAGGCTTGTCGCATGGCTTGTCTTTTTGTCGCATCGAGTCGCTTATACTTCAGCGTATTATTCGCCATCAAATTTGGTTTCACGTTGGAATACCAGCTATGAAACAATGAAAACTTTTTTGGGTGAAAACCAAATAACCATGGACTGTCGAAACGCAGCTGTTCAACCATCCTGTCGATAATCACCTGGCGCTCAGGACCATTTTCCATATTTTTCATCGTTTCAAACAATGCATCAAACTTATCATTACTATAGTTAGCCGCATTCTCGCCTTTATACTCAACTTTACCGTTCTTGCCATACAGCAGGAACAGGAAGTTTTCCGGGTCAGGATAATCCGCATTCCAACCCCATTGAAAAATCTGAGCAGTCCCCTTATTCATTTTATCCTGGAAGCGATTGTAATCTGTGCCACGGATAATCAGTTGAATATCCAGCTTGGCAAATTGTTTGCGTATCCAGTCGAGCCTGGCTTTGTCGTCCGGCCCGGTCCCCGTGGTATCCAGGTTTAATGTCAATGGCTTGCCATCACTCAGACTGCGCCCATTCGGGTATCCCGCCTTGGCTAACAGGTCGCGGGCAAAGACAATAGATTTTCTTTTGGGGTCTGATTCACCTGCGTCATAGATATAGGGGTTCGTCGCCTTGTCACCTTCTCCATGCCCAAAGATACCTGGCGGTATAGGGCCCTGTGCTGGTATACCACGGCCATTCGCAAAAATGGCAATATACTCTTCGTAATCGACAGCAATGCCGATCGCCTGGCGCAACAATCGGTTCTTTTCACTAAAACCACCGACAACAGGATCGAGCATATTAAACCCGGTATAGAAGATGGAGCTCTCAACGGCCGTGCTCAACCGAATACCTTTTTCCTGCATAGTCTCTGTCAGCCCAATATCTCCAGTAGAGCCGATTTGCACAGCCTGATCGTAGCTGTCAGAGCCGATACCCGACGCATCATAATACCCCTGTAGAAATTTATTCCATATTGGAATCGCCTCTTTTTCCAGGCTATAAATCACTTTGCTGATTTGTGGCAGCGCATTACCTGCATCTTTCAGTAATCCGTTTTGCCGATCAATTGCTTCACCCTCAGAAGGGTACACTTCACCATGAAAATTTGGATTCTTCTCAAGAATCATCTGGCGATTTGGATTATTGACTGTCAACATATAAGGACCCGTACCCACCGGGTACCAATCCAGCGTCAGGTTTTTTTCTTTCATTCCGGGCTGGCTGTAAAATTGATCAACCTCTATGGCCGTTGGCGCAAAAAATGGCATCGCCAGCCAGTATAGAAACTGCGGGTATTTACCTTTCAATATCACTCTATACTGGTAATCGCCTATAACGCTTACCCCTTCCAGCGCATAGTCCTCCAAATTCAGGAACCCTGCTGCGCCACTCCCTGACAAGTGCTCTTCTTTCGCCTGCTTCAATGTTGTCGAATACCCCTCCAGCCCTAGAATATACTCGGTCATAATGCCGTA
>JAZGER010000235.1:0-6352 GCA_036478835.1 Gammaproteobacteria bacterium
ATTCTTTCAGACCAGATGTTTTCCAGACGACCCTGCTGACCTCCATTGCTATCTTCAATTTTTTTACGGTTTTTTGTGAACAGTGCCGTAAATTTTGGGTCATGACTGCTTAATTCACTTACAGGCAGGTAATCGATTAAATCACGGGCTCTTATGATGGCGGTTGTTAGTTCTGGCATGGCCGTCGCAGGGTGGTTTTTCAATCGCCGTTCCGCCTGATGGAGTAAATGCGTCACTTTTTGCAAGGCACCAATTTGATAAGTGATCATGGTATCAAACAGTGAATTGACCAACGTGTATCGTAACTGACTGGTGAGAACGTCATAGGCTGTATTAGAGCCGAGTGGTTTTGAGCGATAAGGCTGAGGAAAACCTGCTGGAGCTTTAGGTGAAAAATAGGTGGTTGGCAGGATAGGTAATCGACCCACTCTTGGGTCCAGTAATAATTCCTGCCCAGTTTGGGAAAGTAGAAACTCAATAAAGTGTTTGGCCAGTTTTGTGTTTGTAGCCTTTGCTAGTATTCCAATGTTGGCAGGCACAAAAACGGTTGACGGAGGGTAGGTGAAATCAATCGGGTTACCTCTGGCAAGAGCAGACAGTCCGTAGTAGTCAATAACAATACCCAGCCCGGCATCGCCAGCAATGACTGCTTTGGGTACATGAGAACTTTTTTTCGTGATCGACTGAGTATTGCCTGCAATGGATTTAATGATAGACCAGCCGCGTTCCCAGCCATTGAGTTGTAAAATGGCTTCAACCGTCAGGTGTGTAGTACCAGAGCGAGAAGGGGCGGACAATACGATATGGCCAAAATATTCAGGTCGAGCCAGGTCTAACCATTTTGCAGGGGTGTCGAGTTGATGTGCCTGTAAATAGTCGGTATTCCACATGATGCCATAACCCGCTGCAGAAAAACCGGTATAAAACCCATCCGGGTCATTGACTGGGTAACCGCTGATTCGGCGGGGAATACCTTTTGCCGATGGATGATAGCGCTGTAGTTGTTTTCTACTTTTCAATACTTCAAATGCATCGGGTGCGGAGACCCAGAAGAGATCAGCCGGATTTGTTTCAAGGTACGAAATACCGACAGTGGTTTTTTTCTTTATGATCTCGACATCAACCAGGGGGTTTTTTTTCTCGAAAGCGGCTTCGAAGAGGCTGGTCATTTCAGAAGGAAAAGACGTGACGACAACCAGCTTTTGTTTCTCAGTGGTTTCTGATGTTTGTGGTGTTTCAGTTGCGGGAGATGTGAGTGTGTAGCCCGCAAGCAAGAGTGCGATCAGGGTTTTCATCGGAGTGTGAAGGGCTGCGGGCAAGAGAGACTCAATCGATTTCAGTTCAGTTGAATATACCTAAAATGCAGGATTATTTCACCCAACCATCAATAATTGATCAATACAGTAAAGCCGTGCCTTTAATGGCAGCCTCTGGTATCGTTCAGGCAATGGCAGACATTATCCCTTTCGTAAAATCCAAACTGGGGCAGCGCACAAAAGGTTCGACATTGTGTCGGCGAGGGTTTCATCGATGGAAGCCGGTTGACAAACCTTTTGATGTCAAATTAGGAAGGCTGGTTTGTTGCCAGCGATGCGAGCGTTGCGGTCTAGAGAAGACTGGCGCAAATTAAGGACGGATCAATCATGCGAGTGAATGTTTAAATATGAAGAACGAAACAACACTTGATGATGTTCTGGTGACTGTCCAGGATTTACGTTTTTCCCGAGGTTCCCGTCTTATTTTCGACGGTCTCGAACTTAAAATTCCCAGAGGAAAAATCACGGCGATTATGGGCCCCAGTGGTACGGGTAAAACCACACTGCTAAAAATTATTGGCGGGCAGCTAAAGCCAGATGCTGGCAGCATCGAGATTGATGGCCAGGATCTTGGCTCACTGAACCGTAAAGGTCTTTATACACTTCGTCAGCGTATGGGCATGTTATTTCAGTCTGGCGCACTGCTGACGGATATCAATGTATTCGATAATGTGGCTTTTCCACTACGAGAACATACGGATTTACCAGAATTCATGATACGTGATCTGGTGCTGATGAAGCTGCATGCTGTGGGCTTACGCGGCGCCTGGGATTTGTATCCAAGTGAGCTTTCCGGTGGTATGGCCCGCCGTGCTGCACTGGCCAGAGCGATTGCGCTGGACCCGATGATGATCATGTACGATGAGCCTTTTACGGGGCAGGATCCGATTTCCATGGGTGTTATTGTGGAGCTGATCAAGTTATTGAATGATGCGCTGGGTTTAACCAGCATTATCGTATCGCATGATGTGCAGGAAACCATTTCCATTGCGGATTATCTGTATATTATTTCGGGCGGTAAGGTGATAGAACACGGTACACCAGAGGCTCTGGGGCGTTCAGATTCAAAATGGACACGACAGTTTCTCGATGGATTATCTGATGGCCCTGTGCCCTTTCATTACCCTGCTACTCCCTATCAGGAAGACTTGCTGGGCAAGAGAGAGGCTGCATCATGATGGGTTCAATTCAATCGCTGGGGCGTGTTGGCCTCAATGTGCTGGAACGATTAGGTCGTGGGTCGCTGTTCCTGTTTAACACCCTGGCAGGTTTCTGGTCTGTCTTAAAACGCCCACGATTATTAATTGCTCAATTATTTTCTGTTGGTGTGTTGTCGTTTCTGATTATCCTCGTGTCCGGGCTTTTTGTTGGCATGGTCATGGCTTTACAAGGCTACAATACGCTCATTGATTTTGGCGCTGAAGAATCGTTAGGCGTGGCAGTTGCGTTATCGATTGTTCGTGAACTGGGGCCTGTGGTAACTGCGCTCCTGTTTGCAGGTCGTGCAGGGTCCGCGCTGACGGCTGAAATTGGTTTGATGAAGGCGACCGAACAGTTATCGGGCATGGAGATGATGGCTGTCGATCCGATACACCGTATTATTGCCCCGCGTTTTTTCGCTGGCATTATTTCAATGCCGATACTCGCAACCATTTTTAGCGCGATAGGGATACTGGGTGGCTATCTGGTGGGAGTCGAACTGCTGGGTGTCGATGCCGGGGCATACTGGTCACAGATGCAGGCTAAAGTTGACTGGAATGGTGATGTGATCAACGGCATCATTAAAAGTATTGTGTTTGGATTTACGGTTTCCTGGATTGCCGTTTTCGAAGGTTATGATGCAATACCAACCTCTGAAGGCGTTAGCCGAGCGACGACGCGAACGGTGGTGCATTCCGCATTTGCCATACTGGGTCTTGATTTTCTATTGACCGCCCTGATGTTTGATTAATGGTTTGATTGATGTTTGGAGAAGTTTAAATGAAGAGTAAATCACTGGAATTACTCGTGGGCCTGTTTATGGCGATTGGCCTGGCGGCATTGTTTTTTCTGGCAATGAAAGTGAGTAATCTCAGTTCACTGGGACAGTCTGATGGCTATCAGGTGACGGCAAGATTTGACAATATTGGTGGTCTTAAGGTTCGCTCACCGGTCATGGTGAGTGGCGTTCGCGTTGGGCAGGTGACAGATATTGAATACGATAATGAGCGCTACGAAGCGGTCGTTTCTCTTGAGCTGGATGGCGAGTATAGACAGTTTCCTGACGATACTGCAGTGAGTATTTTTACTGCGGGCTTGCTGGGTGAACAGTATGTGGCTCTGGAACCTGGCGGTTCAGAGGAGTATTGGGAGGAAGGGGCTGAAGCGGAATTAACCCAATCAGCGATCATACTGGAACAATTGATTAGTAAATTCCTGTTCAGCAAGGCATCGGACACCATTGAGGAATAATGAATGAGTAATGCTACGGCCACCCTGGGGAGTGACGGCAAGCTGATTTTGCAGGGGCGATTGAGTTTTTCCTCTGTGCCTGCCTTATGGAACAGTTGTCGCAAGCTGCTTGATAGCGCCAGTCCTGATGCCATTGATCTGGCTCAGGTGACTCAGTCAGACAGTGCGGGCCTGGCGTTATTGATCGCCTGTACACGACATGCCAGTAAGCAAAGCAGGGTATTACGTTTTCTGAATATGCCCGAGCAGATGCATGAAATAGCACGGGTCAGTAATCTGGATGATATTCTAAAGTTATAGTGATTTTTCCCACACTGAAAGGATTCAGTGTCACACAACGGCAAAGGAGTTGCCCATGTCTATCTCGGTTCGTACAACTATTTTTCGTCTTTCTATTTCACTGGCCTGTGTGACTGGAATGTCTATTTCAGCAGCCTCCGTAACAATAGAACGCCATTCAATCTATCGCTGGACGGATGCAATGGGCCAGGTGCATTTTGGCGACAGGCAGGATCTGCATCAGAAAAATCAAAAGGCTGAAACGTTGTTATTGCAGACAAATATTATAAAAAGTATTCCTGCCAGTGATAGTTTCAAGCGTCAACCCACTGATGAAGAAAAAGACATTCGATGGAAGAGAAGGCCTGTGCCAGTCAGTGAAGATGTCATGAAAATGAAACGTTGCCAACAGGCAGAAACTCAGCTTCGCGAAGTCCGATCGATTATGCGCAATGGTTATAAACCTTCTCAGTTTAATCGTTTGCATCAACGAGAGCTCAAGGCGCTAAAAAAGCGCGGTGAATATTGTCAGGACTAGGAAGCCTGTCGGTAATACTGTCGGTCTTTTGGATAATTATTTAGAGTCATTTTTCAGCCAATAATTGCCTGATCGATTTTTCAATTTTAGCAGCCTGGTGGGTGTCGGCATGCGTTTCCCCTACAAACAGATGCCGCACTTTTCCCCGGCGATCGATCAGATAAAAGGCGGGCCAGTAGCGATTATGCATAGCTCGCCAGTAGGCCATGTCATTATCCATCATGATGGGGTGTTCGAGTTTGAACTCGCGAATTTTTTGAGCCACACGGCTGACCTCTTTCTCACGGTCGAATTCAGGGGAATGGATGCCGATAACCTGAAAATCGGTGCCTTTAAATTTCTGTTCAACATCATGCAACCACGGAAAAGAGCGATAGCAGTTCCAGCATTCAAACGTCCAGAAATCAATGAGGGTGACGTGCCCCAGAAAAGCCTTACGGTTGAGTGGTTTAGAATTGTGCCAGGCTGATGTATCCGTTTGTGTGAATTCAGGTGCATTAAACCCGAGTGCCGCCGGATCTTGTGCCGCATTAGAAATAATGGCCCTGGCAAGGAATGGCAGGGTGAACGCTGCAAGAGTAATGATGAGTATTCTGCGCGTAAGACCGTGTTTCATGTGATTTCCAGGCAATTAAGTTGACTCTATTCGACCGTGAATTCATCACACAGATATCACCAAAAGTTGTTGATCCCTTGAAATTACAGAAATTCAAGGTGTAGAGCCGCCGATGGCGGCGTTATGCGCTCAGGTTTGGTATCATCTGTCTTTTTTAAGATCAGCGGGAAACAAATCATGCAAGCAGAGCAGCTAAAAGACTTGATTGAGAAGGCCATAGGATCCTCTGAGGTGACTATACAGGGTGATGGCGATCATTTTGAAGCCGTTGTGGTAACGCCTGAGTTCGAGGGTAAATCGATGGTGCAGCAGCACCAGATGGTATACCAGGTATTGGGCGATTTAATGCAGGCTGAAATTCATGCCCTGGCATTGCATACCTACACCCCGGAGCAGTGGTCAAAACAAAAACGTATACAGTAAAGCAGGCAAAAAATAGTGAGCAATGAATTAACAATCGCATTATCCAAGGGGCGCATTTTCAAGGAAACGCTGCCGCTTTTGAAGCATGCGGGAATCGAACCGATCGATGACCCTGAGACCAGTCGAAAATTGATATTGGATACCAATATTGATGATGTAAAACTGGTTATTATTCGCGCATCGGATGTGCCAACGTATGTTGAATATGGCGCTGCTGATCTGGGCGTGGCGGGCAAAGATGTTTTAATGGAACATGGCGGTGAGGGTGTTTATGAACCGCTGGATCTGCAGATTGCAAAGTGTAAATTGATGGTTGCCGGAAAAGAGCTGGATGCAGGTCACCACAGTCGTTTGAAAATAGCCACTAAATTTGTCAACAGTACGCGAAGTTATTATGCGAGCAAGGGTCAGCAGGTGGAAATAATCAAGCTCTACGGTTCTATGGAGCTGGCACCTATCGTCGGTCTCTCAGACCTGATCGTTGATGTGGTAGACACTGGAAATACGTTGAAGGCAAATGGTCTAAAGCCGTTGGAACATATTGCAGATATCAGCTCGCGTCTGATTGTCAATAAGGCGTCTATGAAACGTAAGCATGAGCGCATCAAGGTATTCGTTCAACAAATTGCTGACGCCGTTGAGCGTAGTCAGAGGTCTGCCTGATGTTGGCAATTAAACGATTGACGAGTGCTGACGCTGGTTTTGATCAACAATTGCAAAAACTGCTTG
>JAZGER010000236.1:0-4260 GCA_036478835.1 Gammaproteobacteria bacterium
CCGATATTGTATGCCCATGCGTCGCGCATTCTTCATCTGGAAACGAACCCTGGCAATGCGCGCGCGCTCATGCAGTCACATGGCGATCGAAACGTCTGGCTCAATCCGCCGGCTATTCCACTGACAACGGAAGAGCTTGATCGAGTATTTGAGCTTCCCTATACGCGACAACCTCATGAAGATTACAGTGGCAGGAAAATTCCTGCGTATGAAATGATTCGTTTTTCAGTCAATATCATGCGCGGCTGTTTTGGGGGCTGTACTTTCTGCTCAATTACCGAGCATGAAGGGCGGATTATTCAGAACCGCTCGGAAGATTCCATTATCAGGGAAATCGAAACTATCCGTGATAGCGTCCCGGGTTTTACCGGGATTATCTCCGACGTCGGTGGCCCGACGGCCAATATGTACCGTCTTGCCTGTAAAAGCGAAAAAATTGAAGCCGCCTGTCGATTGCCTTCCTGCGTATACCCCGATATCTGCACTAACCTGAATACCGATCATTCGTCTCTTACAAGACTGTATAAGCGGGTAAGAGAATTGCCAGGTATTAAAAAAGTTCTGGTGGCGTCGGGTCTGCGATACGACCTGGCTATCCGCTCACCGGAGTATGTCAAAGAGCTGGTTACCCACCATGTAGGAGGCTATTTAAAAATTGCGCCTGAACATACCGAAGGTGGTCCTTTATCAAAGATGATGAAACCGGGAATGGGCGCGTATGACAAATTTAAAGCCCTGTTTGAAAAGTTCTCGAAACAGGCGGGTAAAGAACAATACTTGATCCCTTATTTTATTGCGGCTCATCCGGGGACGACTGACAAAGATATGTTACAGCTGGCCCTCTGGTTAAAGAAAAATGGTTTTCGTGCGGATCAGGTGCAAAACTTTCTACCTTCGCCGATGGCAACAGCGACCGCGATGTATCATTCGGGCAAAAACCCTTTACATAAAGTGACGCGCAAGAGTGAAATGGTGCCGATCCCCAAGGGCACAAAAGTGCGCCGGCTACATAAAGCGTTCCTGCGTTACCATGACGCAAATAACTGGCCATTACTGCGTGACGCCTTAAAGCGCATGGGCAGAGCCGATTTGATCGGAAACGGGAAGCAGCATTTGATTCCGTCCTGGCAACCTAAAGGCACTGGTGATGCATCAGAGGGACGAAGAATGAAGCAAACTGGCGCCGATAATACATTTCGAACACAGCATACGGGTTTACCTCGACACCCAAAGCCAGGGACAGGCAATAAAAAAAGAAGGTCGGTGAAAACAACAAAGAGGCGATCGCATTAAAGGACCTCGTTCACTGGAGATCTGACGCCTGATGACCGTAAGAGACCTTTGGCACTTAGCGGTTCTAGTCTCTTGGTTTGTCTCCGTGAGTGAAAAAACCCTGCGGTCAGTGAATTACTGTCTTAGGTGACATTGTCTCCCCAAACTTGCTTCGGTCAAGTTTCTACTGGCTTTGACGAAATAAAGCAGGTGATGAAAAATATTACAATAAATTCAGTCGGCAATCTGTTATATTTATATAATTATCATTAAAATCAGTGGCTTTATGCATAATGTTAAATTTTCTAGCAAGAAGGGAATCGGTTATTTTTACCAGGGTGTCAAGAAATGAATGCCATTAAATCTGATAACAGTAACGAAATGCTGATCTGGGTGCTCGCCATCGTTTCTGCTATTGGTGCGGGTCTGGTTGCGATTACCGGTAATATCAAGTTGATCGGCTTGATTTTTGCTGTTGTTGTCGGTAGTGCCATCGCAGTTTCGCCCGCCATCTTATTTTGGGTAGCAGTGATAGGCAGCCTGATTGTAGTCGGTCTGGTCCGATTATATCTGCCTGAATTCCAGCTGGTCAGGTGGATGATCGCGCCAGTTTCCGCGTTATTATTGGTGCATGCCCTGATTCATCTGTGGCCAAAAGCCAACCCTGACAAGTCACAAACGTTTCCTGCAATCATCACACTTGGGTTGTTGTTTATTGTCATTAATCTGTTCTCTTCACTCATCAATACGCAGGATATTGTCTCTGCTGTTATTGGATTTAAAGGCTATTTTCAGATTTGGGGGTTATTGTTTGCGCTGGCATTTATTCAGTGGAAAAAAACACTCATTGATAGCTTGCCCAAGCTATTTGTTCTTATCGCTATATGTCAGATTCCTTTCGTTATACATCAGTTTGTTTACATCGTCCCAACTCGCTACGGCCTTGGGCGCGGTATTGTGCCAGTGGATATCGTTGCGGGGACATTCGGGGCTTCTCTGGAGGCAGGCGGAGCAAATGCCGTGCTCGCGCTCTACATGCTGCTTGTTTGGTCCGGTGCAATTGCTCTTTGGAAGAATGCGGCGCTCTCCACGACAAAAACATTATTTATTTCTGCCGTTGCCTTAGCGCCAGTGCTGATTAATGAAGCCAAAGTATCGGTTATTTATCTTGTGGTCGCGGCATTTATTGTCAACCGGAAAGGGTTGTTAAAAAACCCTGCTCGCTTTATTGGTATGACGCTACTTTCTGTAGGCCTGGTCGCGTCGTTATTTGCCGCGTTTATATACCATGCGCCCGAAGGCGAAGTAGAAAGCTGGTCTGATCTTATTGAATATACCTACAATTATAACATTGCAAAAGATGAAAACTTTGAAGGCGGCCTGAGTCGAGGTGGCGCATTAAAATTCTGGGTTCAGGAAAGTGGGAACATGATGAATACACTCATTGGCTATGGGATGGGTGTGTCCAGAGTCAGTGAGAACAACGAGATTGCGCGACAGTTAGGCATTACCAGCACGGGGGACTTTGGCGTGGGGAATACAGCGGTATCAGCTATTCTATGGGAGTCAGGGTTAATCGGCTTTGGATTAGTGACGGCGATGTTTTTTATCGGCTTCAAAACAGCCGTTAAACTCGAAAAGGTATACAGCGAAGATAGCCGACAGTCTGCTCTGTTCCTTGGGTTGCAGGCGGCGATGGTTCTTCTATATATCAGTCTGTGGCACAAAAACTTTTTTGTTTTTCATATTGGATACCAGACGATAGCGATTTTGGCTTTTGGTTACCTGTCTTATTGGCAACGCCAGTCCCTGGCAGATAAAGCAACGACCGATAGCCTGTGAATACCCTCATGCTAATACCATTAAATTTAAAAATGGACTTGTGCTTTGTCGTGCAGGCCTCAAAAAGATAAATCCATGAGCGCAGAGAGTAAACTTAATAAGTACTACGGGATAGGCTCGGTCAGTGCCAGCCTGAAACATTTCCTGTTAGGCAAAGGTTTTAAAATCGTCTCTTCTCTAGCCATACTCGTCATGCTTGCGCGGTATCTTGATAAAGACGAATATGCGGCGTATATATCTTTTCAGGCCATCATTATCATTCTTGGCCTGTTATCTTCTCTTGGTATACAGGCTGTCCTGTTTCGCTACATTCCTGAACTCAGATCAAATGGCAATAATCGAGCGATGTACCGATTGCTTTCTTATGGCGTTACCTTGCGTGCGGTTGCCATTTTTGTTGCTGTGTTGATTGCGCTGGCTGCAGGCCATCTCATTTCAGGCATATTTAATCTGCAAGGCTGGGAGTGGCTTTTATCGATTTACCTTTTTGTTGGCATGACCAATCAAATTGTGCTTTCGATTTCCCAATCACTGGAATCCCTTTTATGGCAAAAAGAAGCGCAATATAGCCTCGCATTTGGCAGTTTTGCGCGATTCGTTCTTTTATTAGGCCTGGTCGTCTTTTTTGACGTTACTCTACTTAAGGCGATTCTTATTGAGGGTATTGCTGAGTTACTTGCCCTGTCACTGTTGATTATCTGGGGAAAAAAACGCTGGAAAGATGATGAGCATCATGATGAAGGGGACCTCGGCTGGCTCAGAGAAAATAAATCCAGAGTAGTGAAATATGGAACCTGGGGCTTTCTTATGAATCAAACCAATGTGCTTTATGGCAGCGCACCCAATAGATTGCTAACAGCGCATTATCTTGGGCCGGTCGAACTGGGCATACTGGGGTTTGCAGATACCCTGACCAATTTGGCCAGGCGTTTTATGCCCACACGGTTGTTAATCGGCTTTATTCGCCCCGTTTTTATGGCGAAATATTCTGCGTCAGGCGATATCAACCAGTTAGTGACCATGTCAAATATGATTTATCGTCTGAATTTACTGATATTGATTGTTCCGATTGCGATATTGTTTATTTCTGGGCCGGCCATTTTTGACTGGATTACAGCGGGAAAATATCCACAGGCAGGGCTGTTG
>JAZGER010000237.1:0-2206 GCA_036478835.1 Gammaproteobacteria bacterium
GTTTGACCCACCACGACCCAGTCACCGGTTTTAATTGGGCGCTCAAATAACAGGATCAGGCCTGACACGAAATTATTAACAATATTCTGCAGACCGAATCCAATGCCCACTGATAATGCACCGGCAATAATTGCAAGGTTGCTGAAATCAAGACCCGCAATACTCAACGCAAACAGGATAGCCAATGTGACCATGACATAACCGCTGATTGTGACCATCGCTTCGCGCGCACCGCGATCCATTTGCACCCGTTGTAGCCAACGTTTTTCAAGCCTGGATCGTAACCAGCCGATCAGCGTCAGCAATAAAGACAGGCTGATAATCGCCCAGAAGATACGAATCGGTGTGATGTGTAATGATCCGATATCGAAGCCATGCATCACGAGATGATTAATATCTCCCAGCACTTCATCAGACGCATCTAGAACACGCAGCGATGCAACGGCGAAACTAATCCAGATTAATACGCTAAACAACAACCTGAACCAGCCAGAGCCTGGCACTGGCTGGTCCTGTTGAACGGACAACATTTGACGGAGGTTCCGGGTCCAGCCGTAGCTACCATCATCAACGCCATTAAAAATACCGGTTGTTAACTTCAACAACAAGACGGTTGCCCCAAAAATCAGCAGCAAACCCAGAATCATTCTGCGCAGATAAAAAGCCAGGTTCTGATAACCGAACCATTCAGCGCCGAGGGTCAACGCAAGTGCGCCAATAACCAGCAGAATCAACCAACGCAACTCGGTTAATTTTGGAGAGCGGAATAATAGTCCCAACGCCCAGGCCAGATTCATCACAACAATCAGCGAAAAAAGACGTCGTGCCAACAATAACGGGCTCTCAGGAATTCGATTCGCTATATCTGTGTAAAAAGCCAGATAGCCTGCCAGCCCCAGAAATACCAGCATCACCAGTCTGCGCGCCAGACCTTTTGCTATTGCCGGTGCCAGAGGTAAAAAGCGCTTCGCAGGAAGGGCCGGAACAAACAAAAATCGAATCAGGATCACCGCGATGAAATACACCACCAAAGCGAAGGCTACCTGCGCCACAAAAGGCACAGGCTGTTGCCCCTGAGTGAAAAAATAGATCAGGCCCGCTCCAGAGCACGCAGCAATCAACTGTGGCAAATACTGTGTCAGGGTAGAAAACAGTGCCAGACTAAACTGACTGGAAAAATCATCATGCCACTCTTCATGGCGGATGCTATTCCTTAGTGTTTTCTTTAGCTTAAACCCGACTATCCACGCGATACACAACAGTGCAAAACCGGTCAGCCATTGCTTCAGGGTAAAAACATCCAGGCCAACACCCTGCTCCAGATAAAGTTTGAAACTACTGGCCAGCACATTTGGGTTGTTTATATTTTCGGTTACTAACGTCGCAATGTTCGGGGATTTTGCCAGCAATTGTTTTGCCAGAAGCGCATTACTTTCACTCGAAATACGTTCCGACAATTCCTGGCTACGCAACAGGAGTAAGCGGCAGTTTGACAGTGTTTTTTCACTCTCAGTTTTTTGTTCCTCAACCTGCCTTCGTTTTTCCTGGACCTCTGCAGGATCAGATGCTACGGCCTCGCCCAAACTCTCGATATTTTTCTGAAGTAACTCCAATTCGGCTGTCTGTTTATCGATGCAATACGATGCCTCACTTTGCACATCAGAGATGCTCTTGCTCCATTGCTCCAGATTCTGGCTGGTAAAAAAAGCGCGACTTAGCTCATCTTCAATTTTGTCAAATGATCGCCCCAGTCCCTGAAAATCCGCACTGTATGCCAATGGAGACAGGCAGACCAGAAAAAAAAACAGGCCACTCAAGAAACAACGCTGATATCTGTCGCAGGTAATATTCATTGTGCGAATCTAAACCACTTTGCGTGGGGATACCAGTCACTGGACAAAAGTAATGCGACAATATGTCACGAGACCCAGAATGGCTAAGTTGCTATTGTAGCGCCTGTTCATAGTTCTCGCGGAAAATCGTTTTTGATTACCCGTCAATCATAAGCTACTGCCGCATTCTGCCCGCTCTCTGAGCGGGTTTTTTCTATCTGAAAATCCACCCTTTTTTTCCTCTTATTCGGGGTATACTCTAGACTCATTGACCAACAAGAGCTGGAAAAAAACACAATGGCAAATCCAACGAAAAAGCTTTTTGATGCAGAACCCAAATCCACACTGTACGTTGCCGTGAATCGCGTACTGGT
>JAZGER010000238.1:0-12421 GCA_036478835.1 Gammaproteobacteria bacterium
CTTGGTCTCTTCAGCACGGAGCTATCACGTTACGTTCCACACCAGTTCTTCCGTTATATCAACCCTGATTTGGACATCGAGCAGGAATTTGGTCATAAAGCGCGCTATAGCTGCACTTATAATTTGCACCTATCCGACGAAAAACTTGGAAAAATCTCACTACGCCGAAGCACAAAATTTGAAGAAAACGAAATAAAAACGATTGAATCTTTAATTTGCTATTTACTGTACCCATTACGCAATGCTCTGCTCTATCAGGACGCCGTACAAATGGCTCAGAAAGATCCACTCACAGGCATTCAGAACAGAGCCGCATACAATGAAGCAATATACCGCGAAATTAGCCATGCCAAACGGCACGACGCTAGCTGTTCGTTGATTATTATTGACATCGATCTGTTCAAAAAGGTCAATGATCGTTATGGCCACCTTGTAGGGGATTGCGCGCTGAAATCGGTCTCCCACACGGCGGCAAGCTGTATCCGTGATGGTGATGCCCTGTTTCGCTATGGTGGCGAGGAGTTTGTTGTCGTTATGCGTGAGTCGGGGCTTTCAGGTGCCCGACGCCTGGCAGAGCGCATTCGCCACAACATCGAAAGTAACCCCTGTCATTGCGCAGGGTCAGAGATCAATCTGACCGTCAGCGTGGGGGTTAGCACATACGAGCCAGGAGACACCAGCAATAGCTTGTTTGCCAGAGCGGATAAAGCGCTTTACTACGCAAAGAAGAGCGGGCGTAATCGCGTGTCAATACTAACATCAGGTGACGATTAACACCTCTTCACAACGGCTGATATTAAGTTGCGGCGGAAATTTACATCCCGTTTTTATAGGTAGTTAAGTCTGTAACGCCTGTCTCCCTGACCTGCTGCAAGGCAATTGCATATTTCGACAATATTGCCAATGAATAATCAATACGGTCACGAAAATATTGATCAGCATCAGTATTATTTTTTTCAGAGTCAGCATTCAATACTGACTCAACATTTCGAATGATTATTTGCTCGGGAATATAGCAGATTCGGTTATTTTTATAGCTACTCATGCGCAGTTCAGCTACGGGGTACGCGCCACCATCTGCAGAAGATACCGCCACGATCAATGCAGGTTTATGTGCCAACTCACCTTTCCCCCACATCAGGAAAAAATTCTTCAGTGTTGAAGGTGCCTGACCATGCCACTCCGGAACAATAATCACAAAGCCATCGCTGGAATCAAGCTGCGCTGAAACTGGTGCCAAACGATCTTGCCATTCCGAGCTACCCTCCCAAATACTTTCATCCCATAGGGGTAGCGGATTATCAGTTAACGGATATAGCCAGCTTTCATCACAGAAAGCTTTCTCATTCAAACGATGGTCGATATATTTTGCTACTTTTAAACTCTCAGCTTGTTTACGACTACTGCCACAGATTGTTGTAATTTTCATTCGAACCCCTCAGAAGTTATCCGCATTGAATATGCAGTATCATACAGACTCCCGCCAGTTTACTCACAGTAATCTATGCGAATAGAGTTCTGTTGACAGGTAACACAAGTGAGTCGCTACCTAGTGATTGATTTTGCACATCCCTGTACAAAATCGACTCGCCTACGCGACAGCTATTAATGCCCCGGCCGCCCTGCGTGCATGCCGCTCCGCCACCCACATCGTATACTCGTGGCAGGCTGCGCAGCATTCCCTCAAATGGCTTGACGTGATTATCGGATGCCTTCAGCTTATATTTCCTCTGGCGCTACGCACGACGGAAACAACGCACGGCCTAATCACTACCGGGGACTACCCGCCTTCGCTGCGCTCTCCATGGCGGGCAGCGGGTGAAAAGCTCGTTAACTGGTCTATTGAAAAATTAACTGGATGATAAGCAACTGGTCTGACACCGTAATCAGGCCATCCCCAGATACTGGCGGGAAAAGATCACCTCGCGCAACTTCATTCACACCTAAGGTTGTCAAACCCATAATATGCCGTTGCACCAAAACAAGGTCCCCAGCATCAACCTGCCCGTCACCCGTAACATCCCCATTTGCCCCTGTACTAACATTCAAAGTTATTACTCCATCCGCAGGTCCAGCTGCAGCAGCATCTTCGATATGCGTAGTAATCGAGGCATTCAAATCATTACTGGCGAGCGGAATAAACGCCGCATCGGCCAGCGCCAAATTCACGTTGGCAACTGAATCGCTTAGAGTCCAGATGCCCGTGCTGGCATTATACGTAGCACCATTGGAAATACTCATTACGCCATAGGCTGGATCAACCAAAGTCAGCGTTGCAGTTATGAGTTCTGCATTGTCAGCATCTGTCACGATGATGTCGTTTATAGCCACAGACGCATCGCCCTGATTGTATCCAAGGACTTGGCTCAGATTGGTTGCAGTTGGCGCAATATTCGTGGCCGTAACGTTCAGGGCAATGATCCCATCAGCAGGGCCAGCTGTCGCAGCATCTTCAATATGAGTAATGACTGATGTATACAAATCATTGCTTGCCAGAGGAATAAATGCCACCTCTGCCAGCGCGGCATTAACATTGGCAACGGTACCGATCAACGTCCAGACACCCGTGATAGCATCATACGTTGCACCACTAGAAGAGCTTAAAGCGCCGTAGGTCGGATTAGTCAAGGTGAGAACCGTGGTAATTGTTTCATTGCTGTCAACATCGGTGACGACAATATCGGTTATTGCTACGGAAGCATCACCCTGATTGTAAGCAAGTGCCTGTGTCAGATTAGATGCCGTAGGCGCATCATTGATGGCAGTAACGTTCAATGCAATAGAACCATCAATGGGCCCAGAGGTTGTAGTATCTTCAACATGTGTTGCGATAGAGGTATGCAGGTCGTTATTAACTGTGGGGATAAACTCCACAGCTGCCAGGGCTGCATTCACGTTTATCACACTGTCGGTAATAGACCAGACACCCGTTCCAGGTATATAAAGGGCCGAACCAGAAGTGGTTAGCGCTCCATAGCCTGGGTTAACCAAAGTTAATACAGCAGTAATCATCTCGCCATTATCAATATCAGAAACAACGATATCGGATATTGCAACGGCTACATCACCTTCATTGTAAGCAATTATTTGCACCTGATTGGTAGCGGTAGGCGCATCATTGACGGCAGTAACGTTCAATGCGATAACCCCATCGGCCGGCCCAGCACCCGCAGTGTCTTTAATTTGAGTCGTTATAGACGTATCGAGATCATTTTCAGTCGTTGGTACAAAAGCAACTGCAGCCAGAGCGGCGTTTACGTTCGCTAGCGAATCAGTGAGGAACCAGATACCGGTAAGGCTGTCATAGCTCCCACCCCCAGAAATAATCAAAGCACCGTAAGCAGGATTAGCGAGTGTTAATGTTGCTGTAATCGATTCACTCGTATCAACATCGCTAACAACAATATCATTAATTGCGACGGAAAGATCACCTTCAGTGTAAGCAACAGATTGTGTCTGATTGGTAGCCAGTGGTGGATCATTTACCGCGGTAACACTTAATGTAATCGTGCTATCGACGGGTCCGGTACCCGCAGCATCTTCAACATGTGTCGTCAATGAAGCGTCTAGATCATTATCCTGTAGAGGAATAAATTCAACAGCAGCAAGGGCCGCATTGACGTTCGCCAATGTATCGACAATATTCCAGACTCCCGTGCCGGTAGCGTATGAAGCTGAACCAGAGATCGTTAACACACCGTAGCCTGGATTGGCCAGTGTCAGGGTAGCAGAAATGATATCGCCAGCGTCGGCATCTGAAACAGCAATGTCAGCAAAAGCAACAGAAACATCGCCTTCGGTATAAATGATCGCCTGCGTCAAATTAGTTGCTGTCGGCGGATCATTGTTGATCGTATACATTGTACTATCATCAATATTTTCACCCGTCGGCACCGACGCGTCCAGCGTATTTCCGGCGACATCTGTGATCACACCTGTCACCGAAGTAACCGTCAGACTTGCAGTATTTTGACCGGGAAAAACAGTATAACTGCAGACACCTGTGTAGCTCTCTGAAACTGTAAAAACACAATTACCCCCGTTATTCAGGTTCAACGTGCCACTCCCCGATGAGTTAACCTGTTCGGAAAAATTCACCTGAATGTCGATAGTATCGCCTATTTGATAAATACCACCTGGGGCATAGGAATAAAGGGAGCTAATACTCGGCGGCATGTTATCGCTGCGACGATAGAGGATAGGCCTGTCGTTTTTGTGTCGCGCATTGGTATCCGGGTTATTTTCCCAGGCGGTCTTAAATTGAGTGCCATCCTTATTTTCCAGAATCCAGCTATGCTCAGATCGCTCCTGGTCAGAGTTAGTATTGGTATTCCTTCTAATTGAACTGGTGATACGAATATTATTGGAATCTGTAATTTTAAACATGGCCAAATCGGGTGTACCAGGTAATGCCGCAGTCCCATCCCCCATGGAGACATAAGAAATACCACCATACCCATAAAGAGAAATATTATTTGAGTTTGTAATTGAGGCTGCTTGCGCTAGCCCTTCATCCTTATAACCAAATATAGATACGTTGCTTGCGTTATCTATTTCAAGTTTTGTATAGGAAGAGGATTCATGGGATTCCGGATTCAGCTGATAAAAATTAAGCGGCTCTGTTGTGCCCTGTATTTTAACATGTCGGAAGGTTGTTTTATTTTTCTCCCAGTAGTTTAACCAGCGGAAATCCCGCGTATAGGTGTAAAATTTCCCCCCACCATTTTCGGTAAATATGATTTCAGGATGCGTAGGTTCCAAACCTTCCTGACCAGCATAAGGACTCAAATAACTACGGTGGCGTGTATGCAAGTTGCGTATGATTGAATTTCTTCCTGTGCGCCAATTCAGTTGATAGGCTCCAGGGACTTCTATTGGTGTTTGAATATTGATAAAAGCTAATGTCGCAGTGCCGTGCTTGCTGTTAGCCGACTCAATAACAGGCTGCGGGGGGTCAGCAGCAGTAGCCGCATTGGCAAAATCACTCCCATTTTGTGGCTCAGTACCTGAATGGCAGGATGTCGCTGTTTGCCCAACACAGGCGATAAGTATTGAAAGAGTCCGCCCAACACCCGTGAGCTTCGTATCTGTGTCAAGATGAATCGTATTTGTGATTCTGTAATAGCCTTTAGGGAAAAAAATCACGCTATTACCATCGTCTATTGCCTGTTGAATAACGGCAGTATCGTCAGTATCGAAATCCCCTTTCGCATTGTAAGGAGGCAGCTTGATATTTACCGTGCCGGGCCTGTCCCAATAGGGAAACACTGATTCATCCCATTGATGCCTGCTTTGTAAATCAGCCGGCGGCTGAATACCATCAGAAAAGGATTGTAGACTTTCACCGGATATCACGCCATCTTCATAAGTTGGCGTTGCAAAAGCATGAGCACCACTATGAACGATTTCAATTTCGTCAGTAGCATACTCATGAACCTGTCTCCAGCCAGTAGGATTCCCGGCAAGTGCCCCCGGAGTATCACTGCTTGTGATGTGATCTGCAAAATCAGTAAAGGTATTCCTGAGATAAACGCCGTGTTTGAATATTCCTCCCTGCTTGATTGCAATATGTTCCTGCGTACCTGACTGAGAAGCGAAGTTAATTTGCGAATCAACCATGCTGAGATAGCCTTGTGTGGCACCGCTACCAAATGTCGAAAAATTGTCAGACAGCTCAATGGCCACTTTACTAAGACTCGTATTCGGCACACTAATTTTCGCACCAACCAAAGCTAGTGTTTCCTGGCCTTTGTATCGTATCGCAGCCTGAGACTGCCCTGATAACGTCAAACCGCTCAAGGTTGGTGTCGGTCCCTTAAACGGAATATTTTCGCTTGATTGACTGGCGGTAACCGCGACACTTCCTAAAGTATCAATGCCGTATTGACCACCGGTAACACTGACGTTATGGCTAGCCCCACCTGACCCGGCTAGCCCTCTAATACCGGCAAAGAAATTATTGTCTGTACTGTAAACATGTATATCTTCAATACCCGAACCCTGAGCACCATCAAGCTCTATTCCCACAGCTTGCGTATTCCCTGCGCCCAGATCAATATCGAAACCAACAATCATCTGATTAAAGGAAATATTCTGTTGATGCTCGCCAGATTTTGGCGCGCTGTTCGTCGAGCTGATGCGAAAATAACTGCGTGACCAGAAATAAAACACGGGTGTAACGGAGCCCCCGTTAAATGTATTGTCCTTTAAAAGGATTCTGGGTCGATTGCCGTTGCGTCGCGATCCAATCGCGATACAACTCCCTTCGATATCTTTTTTACGCACCTGTTTAGCATTTGGCTGTGCAAAGGGGTGTGGTGCAAGCCCCTGAATACATTCTAACGTCCCATCAATGACGTACTCACCTCCAGGGAAATACGCAGCGAACATCATCTCACGCGCATCGTTAAGAGCCGAATTTATATTTTGTGTATTCGTGGTTGCAGCGCTTATATCACCGCTATTATTAACATTATAAGGTGGTTTAGTTACATCCAGAAACCCGCATTTAAGCAAATCCTGACCCGGCATAACTGGAATGTATTGACTAATATCTTCTATGACAGGGAATTGCGGTAAAGGGTCTCTCTCGTTTGCGGCATTAAATGTCGGCGCAATCAAATATGGCCACCCTGTAATATCGATATCCTTACAGCTGTGAACTAGCGATAAACTCTGGTTATTACCACAGGGTATGCCAGTTCCTTGGTTATACAAAGCAACCACCTCTACTGTCGCAAGTGCATTTCTAAAGAAGCACATGTCATCAATATTGCCACTCAATGCATTATTCATGTCATCGCCCGAACCAATGCGTAAGGATAGATCGCTATCAAGCACATTGCCTGGCAGGATCGCTGTTGCAGACTGCAGTATTCCATCAATATATAATGACAATGATTTATTGTCGTTGATGACAGCAACGACAAAATGCCATTGGTTATCTACTGTCAGAAAATTGTCGGACGATGCTGTGAAAACAGACCCTCCTGTGGAAACCACACTAAATGCCAGCTCACCCGTACTCAGAATCACGATATCCCAGCTATAAAATGGCGCAGAACTATGGGTTTTTCGAGAAATACTTGAAGTATTACCGCTGGGAGGCAATTGATCTAACTTAAACCAGGCAGTTATCGTTAGAGGCAATCTGTCAAAATCAACATGATCAGCTATTTCAATATATTGGTGGGGAGTGAGAGCGCCATCAAATTTAAGCGAGGAAGCTCCCAACTTTTTCTCAGCCACATCCCAGACAGGATTATTGACAAGCGCCCCGTGTTTACTTCCTATGGCGTCTGATGCTGTATTATTTATCGCCTCATCAAATGCCCAATAAGCCGCATCCTGAGGAACATTCGCATACGACGTAAGAGATAGCACTAACAGGAAAATTACACACACAAATACAAAAGGGAGACCAGGCGACGCCATACTGTACTCCTGAACTTTTGATTTCAGTTTTTTAGTCTATATGAAGCCGGGTTTGCATTGCAATCAAATTGCATTAAATTACTCTTTTACATATTTTTATACTATATTTAATGATTCCCTGAAAGAGTACTTGATATATATCAGAGACTAAATACCAAGGAAATACATGAATGCAGTATTATTCCGCTTCAACGAGAAAGCAGACCGACTAAATTAACTACTATAGTTAGCACAATAGAGCCTACGACCATCGACTTCCAGGGAAAGAAAACTTTAACGCGAGGGCGCGAACTGTCTTCATGTTGTTCAATGGCTTGCCTGGCATTTTCTTCTAGTTTTTTCTGGAGTCTGGCCGCAGAGTCTGGAAATAGCAGAGGCAACACATTCAACGCTATGGTTAATACAATAGAGGCCAGGATGGAATAGGTGATAAAGTTCCCCATATTAAACTCTCCTTTTTCGTTTAGAAAAAACTATTCAGCCTTCAACAAACCGTTCACTGAGCGTTGAAATCAGTGTTTTGAATGTTCCATCAACAGCTGCAGGCGGTTTAAATAACTCATTCAGGCGAAGCTCGTTATCTTTTATAATTTTCTTTAATCGGTCCTTAACACTCGCGGAATTCTCAGACTTCACTTCATCGCCTGCTACATCAGCCAGGTTTCTCAGCATCCCCTGAACCAGTTGCTTCTGTTCCAGATAATTCTTTTCTACATTGCCTAACACAGCGTCTGATTTTGTAACAACCTGCTCCAGCAATGCCTGATTTCTTGCATTCGTTTGCTCGACATTGATTCTTTCAATTTTCGACACAGCTAATTCCAGAATGGTAGCAAAAGTATCCTGGCGCCGACCGACAACACTCTCATCTTCTTCTGACATATTACACAAAAGCAGAGAAATTGTAGGGAACCGAATCAAAACATGACCATTAATCATTTCGAAGCGCTCGCCATTTCCGCCCACCTCAAAATAGGAAAGCTTGTCACTGATGTCTTCCTTATGTCCCCGATTGACAACCTGGTCAGTGCCTCTCACTTGAACAACTGCCTCGACGCTCATAGCAGAAGCCATCTCCAGTAAATTATCAACCAGCTGCTCATAGCTATGGCAATTGATTGTTTCTCGAGTAAAGCCCACGATATAGCTTTGATCACCACTCATGGTCATCATGTTCATGATCATGTCATTAGCCGATTGAAGTTGCGTTTCAAGACCCTCTATTGCTGATTCGTCACCGGCACCCGCTCCCCCTTCTGGCCCAGATGCACCCGGTTCAGGCGTCAAGATCGATAACTCGTTTTCCAACATCTGAACAGCTGTATCCGACTCTGAGAGCAACCGCTCAAGTCTGGACACTTTTTCAAGTAGCGTCGTATGACTGGCAGTCGTCGGATCCTCTAGAGTATGCTTGATTTCATTAATCAGGCTTGTCTGTTCCTGGTAGTTATTTTGCAATGTGCTAATTTGTTGTTTGGAAGTGTCTCGCCCGTCGATCACCTCAAGATCAGACTCTCCTGCTTCACCAGCCTCCGATATTTCAAGGCCTGCATCGGTTGTGTCGGCCGGGGTATTTACCTCATTCAAGTGAGCCAATTCGGCCTGAAGACTTTCAATCATTTCCTGCTGTTTATTGTTGAGCACCTCGTACTCTGCCAACCCCTGTTTGAATAGTCGCACCTTTGTTACAAGATAATCCTTAGTCGTTTGATCTTCACTGTCGGTCTGATCACCTTCACTACATTCATTTTTCACTGCGTCTATTATTTGAAGAATTTGCTGATTAGCATCACGTGCCCGGTCTAACTCATCCTGACTCACTTTGTTTTTGCGCAACTTATCTCTCAAAATAGCATGCTGTCGCTTGCTGTCGTTAAAACGATAGGCCAGAAAAGCAATAGCGACCAGGAGAATAAGAATTATTTCACTGGCAATAATAATCGTGATAAGCGACGTATTCATTTCAACACTCTTCCAAACTGACTAGTCGTAACAGGGTAAAATCAAGAATACGTGAAATGAAATAGAAAGGTCAACACACTACACCCGATACATTTTTTATTATTCAGGATTTGACTGGCAGACCCTTAACACCTTAATTAACACTTTCAACGATTAAAGTTACTTATTCTAAATGTAATTCATCTAATCTTCGAGAGGCGACTTTCCCAGGTTTTCACTCCTATCCAACAGATCATAATGTTTGCGTCGTTCATCCTTTACGGGGTAGAGATAAAGGAAAGTTACGGCCTGACAACAACTCATATTTATTCTGGCGCTTCAGGGCTGGAAATGCGAACGATGTTTGGGTACAGTCTGACCTCAGCGGTCTCACTTAAGTAATTGAATTATTGTCATTTTTATACCGTAATAATCAGACTGAATGATAGGTCAACAAACATTGAGCAAAACAACAAACAACCAGATGGCAACTGGCATCTTCATACTATTAACTTTTTTGTTCCTCGCTGCGCTTGGGATTAACTGGTATGTAGACAGGGAACAGCAACGTGATTTACAACGATGGGAATCCCGACTTGCATTTATCGCCGACTCCCGGATAGCGTCCATTGAACAATGGCTAACGACTCAATTTTCTGCTTTAAATGAGCTCGCAAACAACCCATCGTTACAGCTTTATCTTTGGCAAACGACTCAGGGGAGCAAGCAAAATACCACACCAAAACCAGCGCAACTCAGATTCTTGCGCAACCTGATCTGGGCAAGCGCTGAGCGGGAAGGTTTCGTGTCTATACCATCAAAAATCCCAGCAAACATAACACGCAAACGCGCTACCGGTATTGCCCTGATTGATACCAATCTTAACTTTGTCACCGCAACTGAGGGGATGCCTGCCTTAACGGAACTTGATAAGCAAACAATTGAAGCAGCAATTAATGGCAGACCTAATCAACTGGGACCGTTACGCCTCGATGGTGCGGATAACAGCGTCATCCTGTTTGCTGTACCCGTTTTGCCGGTACTTGGTGCAGAACCTGATACGCAGAAAAAACCGATTGGCGCTGTCATAGGACTAAGAAATGCGAATCAGGATCTTTTTCCATTACTCAGACAAGGCGCTTCTTTTGCTGAAGAAAATGAAGCGCTGATTCTCACTCAACAAGAGAATAGAATTCATTATTTATCTCCAACCCGTGATGGCATTCGACCGGGTAAAAAACAATTGCCATTCTCGAAACAGAACCTGGCTGCCAGTACCGCATTCTCAGACTCTATGGATATTGGGCCATACACCAATTACATGGGAAATGACGTCCTCACTACCAGCAGACCCTTCAAAATGGCGCCCTGGAAAATACAGCAACAAGTCAATGCCAAACAGGCGCTTCGAGAATCCAACGATCATCGTAACTTTCTATTTATTACTCTGTCTCTGGCTCTCCTGTCGATTGCTGCTCTTACCATCGCTGCCTGGCGACATGGCAGTAGCGTAAAAGCACTCCAACAAAACGAAGCGCTTAAGGGAAAAACAGAACAACTGCAGAAACAGTCTTCGCTACTACACGCTATTACCGACAACATCGATTCACAAACATTACTCATCAGTAATCAAGGAAAGATACTCTTTGCCAACGAAGCGATCGCTGACTCTCTTGGAATCGAGTTACAAAATTTACGCGGCAGTTATTTCAATGCAGTCTTTGATCAGGCATCGCGCCAAAAAATTGAAGCCGCCGAAAAGTCTACTGGGTCAAATATTATTGAATTACAGGTTGGGAAAAAAACGGGTGTTTACCAGACCACTTTACTACCCATCAAAAAACTGGGGAAACACTACAACCCGCTGCTCCTTGTCCTGAACGACGTCACACAACTGCATCGATCACAACAAAAACAGGAACTGATGCTCCGCGATCTAGTTTCTACTCTGGTTCATGTTGTTGATCTGCACGACCCTTATTCGGCGTACCACTCCATACATATGGCTGAAGTTGCCAACGCCATTGGGGAAGCATTACAACTGAACAGCGCAGATATGAAAACGCTTGATCTCGCGGCAACCCTGGCAAATCTGGGTAAAATCATGATTCCCAAAGAGGTCCTGACGAAAACAGAACCTCTCACCGAAGCGGAACATGACCTACTGCAAAAACATGTTCAATACGGCCTGGAACTTCTGGAAAACCTCAATTTCGATGGCCCGGTCACTCAGACCATCGCCCAAAAACAGGAACATCTTGACGGTAGTGGGTATCCTAACCATCTTTCTGGAGAACGCATGTCGTTGACAGGCAAAATCCTCTCAGTAGCTAATGCCTTTGTTGCACTGGCAAGCCCGAGAGCTTATCGGGAAGGCCTGAGCATCACTGACAGCGTAGACCTGTTAATGGAGAAAACTGGAGCACATTATGATCGACAGGTCGTTGCTGCCCTGTTCCATATCGTTGAAAACAGAAAAGACTGGTCACAGTGGCGTAATGAAGGCATGACTTAGCAGTGACACTGCCTTCAAGTCATAATACAAACCTTATGTTTACTCAGCCGCACCGCGCCATTGTCGATATTTTTTATATATCAGCCATACTGGACCAGAGGCAACATACCCTAAAAACAAGGTAAACAAAACAGTCGGCGGATCTGTAGAGATAACAACAAAGACCAGGACGACAATCAAAACTGCAAAAAAAGGCACTTTATTTTTAAAGTCGACTTCTTTAAAGCTGTAATAAGGCACATTGCTGACCATGAGGGCACCCGTGGAAACAGATAAAACCGAGGCGATTACCCACATATCACTGCCACTAATACCACGATCAACACACAGCCAAATAAATCCGGCTAAAATAGCAGCAGCTGACGGACTGGGTAAGCCCGTAAAAAAATATTTGTCTGCAGTTTCCACGCGCGTATTAAATCGAGCCAATCGTAATGCCGCCCCTGCGGTATAAACAAAAGCAGCAAGCCAGGCAGCCCGGTACCAGAACCAGGTTTTATCAAACGTCCCGCCGATAGACCATTCAAACAG
>JAZGER010000239.1:0-4357 GCA_036478835.1 Gammaproteobacteria bacterium
GTCAATTATTTTTCCGTGTTTTCTGTGTATTCCGTGGCAAATACAGATTAGTAAAACTGAAATGAAGCCCCCAACCGTTGAACGGCCCAGGACAATCCTGTCGCAGCAATTAACAATGAAAAGGGAATAACAATTATTTTTCTATAATCGTCTCGCTGACGAAACCACCGAGCAACCAGAAGATACGCGAGCGAAATCACGGCAATCTGCCCTAGCTCAACGCCAATATTAAAGCTAATTAAGGCAGTCATAAACTCGTTATCAGGCATTTTAAAATCAGATAAAACGCTAGCGAATCCAAGCCCATGTAACATGCCAAAACCAAAAATCAGGGAAAGCCGGCTCCATCGCAAAGAGCTCGAAAAAAGATTTTCTATTCCAACATAAGCAATTGAGAGCGCGATCAATGGCTCCACGATTCTTGACGGTAAATCAATAATGCCATTCATTGACAATCCCAGTGTCAGCGTATGCGCCAGTGTAAACAGGGTGACTTGCATGAATAACGGTCGCAATTGCTGACTAAAAAGAAACAACCCAACGATAAAAAGAATGTGGTCTAAACCTTTGGGAATAATATGATCGAAGCCAATCTTCACGTAAGACGTAATAACATCAATTTGAGACTGCCGAGTGATCAATGCTTCAAGTGAGAACACCTCACTCCTGGCACCATTTCTAATCCATTGCCATTCTGACCAATGCCACTTTTCATTTTCTCGATCGACCTGTCGAACACGCACTGCATTGTCTCCAAATATTGCCGGGTAATACCAGGTCAACGCTTTGGTTTGCTGTTCTATTTCACCCACCAGCTTAAGCACACTAATCCGCGGTACTTTGGTATAACCTGGCTCGGGAATTTCTACAGACGCCAACATAAGCGCAACAGGCTGCCCACCCGCACTCAGTGACAACGCATTCACCAGACCGTCTTTAAATGGCTCGAATGCTAACGCCAGATCCCCTGCTGATAACTTGCGTAACACATCATATTTCTCTGCCTCTGGTGCTTCCTGAGTGTTCTTGTACTGCGCATTAATCCCTGTGAGCAACGCTTCAATACTGGCACGAATCTCGACGTTTACCTGCCCCGTTGAATCCACGGAAATCTCTATCAGGGCAGGCTTTACAACATCTGAGAAGACATCAACAGGCAGACACAGAATGATTGCAAGCAGGGAAATTCCAGCGGCAGAACGGAGCGTTTTAAACAGAATATCTGGCATTTTTGTTATATAATATAGCTAAATGTAAGGTTATCTAAACACTGTATTTTTTATACAGTACCCATAACACATCAGAACCCGCATCCTGGATTGACTAGAGGATTATAAAAATGAAATACCTTGATCGTAGAACTTTCCTGAAATTACTCAGCCTTGGTGGTCTAAGCGCCAGCACACTTGCCATGCTAGCCTGCTCGAAGCAAGATGCTGAACAGACAGCCGCCAGCGTTTCGAACGCAGTAACATCAGGCAAATCTGCGACAGATTTCTATGCTGTCCCCAAACAGGGTAATGCTCGAATTCTACATGTCACTGACGTACACGGCCAGCTCAATCCGGTTTACTTCCGCGAGCCGAACGTCAATATCGGCATAGGCGATGCCTTCGGTCGCCCACCGCATATTGTCGGCAAAAAACTACTTCAGGATGCCGGCTTACCGGAAGAAGGACTTGAAGCCTATGCATATACTTACTTGAACTTCGAGAAATATGCCGAACAGTATGGTCGTATGGGGGGCTTTGCTCATATTAAAACCCTGCTTGATCAATTACGGCTCAGCGCAGGGGGTATTGAAAATACACTGACACTGGATGGTGGTGACTTATGGCAAGGGTCGGGCACCTCTCTCTGGACTCGGGGCGTTGATATGGTGGAAGCGTCCAATATTCTTGGCGTCAATGTCATGGTTGGTCATTGGGAGTTCACTTATAAAGAACAGGAAGTGCTAAGCAATATTGCCCTGTTCAAAGGCGACTTTATTGGACAGAATATTCGTGTCAAAGAAGAGTCTCTCTTCGGCGATGAATATGCTGAGATGGTTGAGCAAAATGATGGACGTGGTCTTTTTGACGAGGACACGGGGCATGCTTTCCAGCCTTATGTTATAAAAAATGTCGGTGGTCAACGCATCGCCGTCATCGGCCAGGCATTCCCAAGAACAGCGAATGCAAATCCACCTGAGTTTTTCCCGGACTGGTCGTTTGGCCTGCGTGAAGATGATATGCAGGACCTTGTTAAAAAAATCCGCACAGAAGAAAAACCCGATGCTGTCGTTCTTCTCTCGCACAATGGCATGGACGTGGATATTAAAATGGCAGAACGTGCCCCAGGTATTGATGCTGTTTTTGGTGGCCATACGCACGACGGCATGCCACGCCCAATTGAGGTCAAGAATTCGGAAGGCGGTACCTGCCTGGTGACTAACGCGGGCTCAAATGGCAAATACGTGGGTGTTATGGACTTCGATATCGAAGCAGGTTCTGTTAAAAACATGCATTATAAAATGTTGCCTGTCTTTGAAAAGATGCTGCCTGCAGATAAGGAAATGGAAGCTTATATTACTCAAATGCGTAGCAAAACCTACGATGAAAACATTATCGAAAGTCGTTCATCCGATCATTTGTTCCACCCTGATCGCCTGGGCAAAACCTATGAAGAAATCCTTGGCGAGAAACTTGCCATCGCCGATCAGACTTTATACCGACGCGGCAACTTCATGGGCACATGGGATCAGGTGCTGTGCAATGCCTTACGCGAAGAATACGATGCAGATGTTGCCATGTCTGCTGGCGTTCGCTGGGGAACAACAACACCTGAAGGACACTGGATCACTATGGAAGACGTCATGACACAAACGTCGATGACGTATGCAGAAACCTATGTCTCTAAAATGACAGGGAAACAACTTCTGGATATTCTCGAACAGGTCGCTGACAATCTGCTTGACCCTGATCCCTACCTGCAATCGGGTGGAGACATGGTGCGTGTTGGTGGCATGGATTACACGATGGACCCGTCTCAAAAACTCTATGGAAGGATTACAGATGCCAGGCTCGACAGTGGCGAATTGATTGATCCAGATAAAAAATACAAGGTCGCAGGCTGGGCTGTTGTTGGCCGCACACCTAATGGCCGACTGATGTGGGATGTTACTCGCGATTATATTTTAAATAACCGGGGTGAAGATAACATTCTGTCACTGCCTAAAATTAACCACCCTAAACTGGTAGGTGTTAGCGAAAACCCAGGCATTGCCGACTACCCAGGCGAAAGCGTGTAATTAGCCTGCAATTCAGGCAGATAGATACGAAAAGGAATAAAAAAGCGGGAAAATGGAGCCGGCGAGAGGATTTGAACCCCCGACATCTTCATTACAAGTGAAGCGCTCTACCAACTGAGCTACACCGGCGTGTAAAATTTTCAACAGCGCGAATTGTAATGAACCCTGCAGGCAAAGGCAATCAATTAGTGCAGATGGCCTGCTAGACCACTTCCATCGACTCTGCAATGCTCTGGTTGCTATAGACAGCCAGGCCACGCAACACCAAATCGGGTATAAGCTCCGGCTGGGTATGCAGGTCTAGCAATGGCATCACCCTTTGCACATCGCCCCCGGTCATAATGACTCTCATTTCCCGCCCCATAACACCCAGAATATCTGCGCAGATTCGGTCCAGCGCCGCTACTGTAGTATAGAGCGCACCGCCTTTCACAGCGGACGCTGTATCTCTTGCCATGAGTGATATCTCTTCAACGGAATCGGTCTCAAGGCTGATTTGATCGGCCGCACCTGTCAGCGAGCTAACCATCAAATCGAGCCCAGGAACAATCAGTCCACCCTGATGACTGCCATCGACAGCAAGCACATCGATGGTCAACGCCGTCCCGCAATCGATAACACAACAGGGACAAGAATAAAGAGAATGTACTGCCAGTAACGCAGCCCAGCGGTCAGCCCCCAGATCAGTCGGGGTTTTATAGGCATTCGTTACCTCACAACAACTCTCTTCAGCAACGAGAAACTCAGGATCAACCTTCCAGCGACGCTTCACCCAGGTTCGAACTGATTTCTCAAAATCCGCTCCACTCACGGTAGATACAATGACTCTTTCAGGTGTATCAAGCGTCTTCCATGCCGGTCTGGCAATGTCTTTAAATGCCTTGCCTTCACGCAATAGCGGTTCTCCAACAGTCCAGTCGTCGTCGTTAGACAGTGCCCATTTAATTCGGCTGTTACCAATATCCAGCAATAAATTCATATCGTTTTTCGCAAGCTGATCTCGCCTATATGATAGCTTGTTATTGTTCCTTTTGTATTTAACCTGATCGCACCCTGTTTATCGATACC
>JAZGER010000240.1:0-8952 GCA_036478835.1 Gammaproteobacteria bacterium
ACGCCTCCCTGCATCACGACAAAGCGCGAACCCGTAATTTTCACAGCAGATTCAAAATCCATCCCATTCAAATCCGCGCCTAAATCCACATGGTCTTTTACTGTAAATGCAAATTCGGCTGGCGTGCCCCAGGTTCTCACTTCTATGTTGTCATCTTCAGATTTACCGTCAGGCACTGATTCATGCAGCAGGTTTGGAATACCTAGCAAAATATCATTCAGCTTGCCCTGTACTTCATCCAGGGAATTTTTAGCCATATCTAGTGCATCACCCAGACCAGCAACAGAATCCAGCAATGGCTGAATATCTTCGCCAGAAGCTTTTGCCTGGCCTATCGATTTTGACTGACGATTACGTTCCGCCTGAAATTCCTCGGTATTTACCTGAAGGGTTTTGCGCTCTTCTTCAAGCGCAGTAATTCCTGCCACATCGAGGTTGAAGTTGCGCCTGGAAAGTTGAACTGACAGGTTTTCCAGGCTAGTGCGGAAGAGTTTAGGGTCGAGCATTAAGAGTCCCTCAGTTTAAAGTTATTCAGGTAAAAGGTGCCTTGCGAGTACCAAGCCAGCAGCCGCAGCTGATAAGCAGAGTACGACACTCAAAATAGCGTTGATCATTGCCTTGCCGATGAATCCAGCTTCGATGAGGTGCAGGGTTTCAATCGAAAAAGTAGAGAACGTGGTAAATGCACCTAACAGACCGATAAAAACAAAAGCGCGTAGCGCTGGCCCCACATCGTATCGTTCAATTAACAAGAGAGTCATGAAACCGATCAAAAAACTACCCAGCACGTTGACAAGCAATGTGCCATAGGGGAAGTTTCTACCAAGGACCGAATTGACGGTAGCCGTTGTCCAAAATCTCAATAAAGCACCTAACGCGCCTCCAGCAGCAATTGCAAAAGTTTCATTCATGTTGGGTAGTTTACAAAAAATAGGTTAATTAATCTGCCTGGTTTTCGTCCAGTGAGCGAAGGAATTTGAGTTTCTCGCTAATTTTCTTCTCCAGCCCACGGGAAACAGGCGCATAATAGTGCGGCTCCCCAACTTCATCGGGAAAATACTGTTCATTTGGCACGTAGCCATCGGGTTCATCATGCGCATATCGATAGTTTTTCCCATAGCCAAGCTCTTTCATCAATCGGGTCGGCGAATTACGTAAGTGAATCGGGACATCGACCGAACCAAATTGCCGGGCATCTTCCACTGCTGATTTATACGCCATATAAACCGCATTACTTTTTGCAGCACAGGCGAGATACACAATCGCCTGTGCAATAGCCAGCTCACCTTCCGGACTTCCCAGCCTGTCCTGCACATCCCAGGCATTCAATGCCAGCGATAATGCTCTGGGATCGGCATTACCTACATCTTCGCTCGCCATTCTGACAACACGGCGGGCGATGTACAAGGGATCACAGCCTCCGTCAATCATTCGAGCAAACCAGTAGAGTGATGCATCGGGTGAAGAACCGCGCACCGATTTATGCAATGCAGATATCTGGTCATAGAAGGCTTCGCCGCCCTTGTCGAAACGTCGCAACCCGCCCGTGATGACATTTTTTACGGTCGATTCTGACACTCGATAGTCTTCGTTACTGGAAAGCTCGACGGCCAGTTCAAGCAGGGTAAGGCAGCGACGCGCATCGCCATCAGCAGCATGAGCAAGCATCGCTAATTGAGCATCTCCCACTACAGGATGGTGATTTGCCAACCCATTGCTTTTATCAGCCAGCGCATGATGCATGATGGAAATTAACACAGTGTCAGTCAGTCGCTTGAGTACATAGGTGCGAGTTCGAGAGAGTAAGGCATTGTTTAGCTCAAAGGACGGGTTTTCAGTCGTTGCACCAATAAACAGTATCGTGCCATCTTCCACAAAAGGCAGGAAAGCGTCCTGCTGACCTTTATTAAAACGATGTACTTCGTCAACAAATAACAATGTTTGCCTGTTTTCAATGGCGTGTCTTTGTTGAGCAATTTCTACAGTAGAACGGATATCTTTAACACCTGCCAGGACAGCAGATAAAGCAATAAACTCGGCACCAGTATAGTTAGCAATCAGCCGAGCAAGTGTGGTCTTACCGGTACCGGGCGGCCCCCAGAAGAGCATTGAATGAAATTGCCCGTTTTCTATCGCTGTACGTAGCGGCTTGCCCTCCTCCATAAGATGAGCCTGGCCAAAAAAATCTTCCAGACGTTGAGGTCGCATCCGCTCGGCAAGCGGTCGAAACTCGTCGGCAATGACTGTGTCCTGCATCAGGGAGAACCAAGTACATCCGTCCCTTCGGGCAACTGGACCGAGAAATGATTATCTTTCAGCGGCTGATTTAAAGACTGCTCAGAAAAAGTAATCGTCGTGGTGTTCATAAAACCATCAAGAATGCGAATAGCATATAATTGCTGGTGTAAAAAAGCGATTTCAATGGCATCAATTGATTCATTGGTATTGAGAGGTGTCAGTCTGAACCAGTATTCCTTGCCTGTGATACCGATAGGTTTAACGCTGGCGACTTCATCCAGTTTTTTTGCTCCGCTTAGTAACATTGCGGGGGACATACTAAGCGCTTCATCGATGGTTTTTACTGTGGCCTGCTCCAGGTCAGGGTCGTAAGTCCAAAGCTCTTTGCCATTTGCAACGACCTGTTGCACAAAAGGTAACTGGTAATCCCAACGAAACTTGCCAGGCTTTGCAAGCCAGACCTCGCCAGTAGACTCCTGGATGTCCTCACCCTTACTGTCTTTCACCTGTTGCCTGAAATTGGCGTGAAATGTATTTAGATTGGAAAAATATCGATAAACAGCATCGCTGCTGTTCGATGAAATATTTTCACAGTAAACCTCAGTGGAGGCTGCAAACAAAAAAATGCATACAAGAAATGGGTGTCTTAACTTCATTAAAGAACCTCTAATTAATTCTGGACCAAGCAGGTTGCGCCTGAATGTTCAGATTCAAGGCGCGAATTGCACGTAATAGTAAGCTATTGCGAAGATTCGCACCAAAAGTAGCCGCGCTGAAGGCGACAAAGAAGCTGGATAATTCAGGTGTGCGATGTGAGTTCATGAATTAATCAGGGCTTCCTTAAATCACTCTTTGCATTAAAGCTCTGGGGGTGGCGGCGCGAGTACTTCACGATTACCGTTAGTTTGTTGTGAACTCACGATGCCGGATTGCTCCATCTGCTCAATCATTCTGGCAGCCCGGTTATAACCAATTTTCAACCGGCGCTGTACGCCTGATATAGATGCTCGTCGCGTCTCGGTGACAATACGAACAGCGTCATCATAAAGCGGATCGCTTTCTCCATCCTCATCATCGCTGACACCGCCGCTTCCCGGCAAAAAATCGGTTGTGGTTTGTAGAATACTTTCGACATAATCTGGCTTGGAATTGGATTTTAAATGCTGTACGACGCGATGAACCTCAGCATCATCAACATACGCACCATGCACACGTGTTGGCATTCCTGACCCAGGAGGCAAATACAACATATCGCCATGTCCCAGTAACTGTTCGGCTCCACTCTGATCCAGGATGGTACGGGAGTCAATTTTAGACGACACCTGAAAAGCAATGCGTGTTGGTATGTTGGCCTTAATCAGTCCGGTGATCACATCAACAGATGGCCGTTGGGTTGCCAATATCAAGTGGACTCCTGCAGCTCGCGCTTTTTGCGCCAGCCTTGCGATTAATTCTTCAACCTTTTTCTTGTCGACAACCATCATGAGGTCTGCCAACTCATCAATTATGACCACAATAAAGGGCAAGGGTTGCAACTCAGGCGCTGGCGCGTCAGGATCCAACGCCTCTTCCGGCTTATACAGTGGATCAAGGATCGGGCTTTCTTTTTCGCTAGCCTCAATCACTTTTCGATTATAGCCGCCGATGTTTCGCACACCCAGTGCAGCCATTAATTTATAGCGCCGCTCCATTTCACCGACACACCAGCGCAATGCATTTGCCGCTTCTTTCATATCGGTGATGACTGGTGTCAGCAAATGCGGGATCCCTTCATACACAGACAGTTCTAGCATTTTGGGATCGATCATGATAAGCCGAACATCTTTGGGCAGGGTTTTGTAGAGCAAACTCAAAATCATCGCGTTGACAGCAACTGATTTACCCGACCCTGTCGTACCTGCCACGAGCAGATGTGGCATACGTGCCAGGTCAGCTACTGCCGCCTGACCACCGATATCTTTACCAAGTGCAAGGGTTAACGGCGAAGTTGATTCATCGAAATCCTGTGAACGCAATATTTCACTTAAAGCGATCAATTCCCGGGATTCATTGGGGATTTCGATTCCGATGACGTCTTTGCCAGGAATTTGGTCGACGATACGAACACTGATTGCGGCCATAGCACGAGCAAGGTCTTTACTCAGGTTGCTGATCTGACTGACCTTGACGCCGGTTCCTGGCACAACTTCAAAACGCGTAATAATCGGCCCAGGTTGTACTGCAACAACAGTCACTTCGATGCCAAAATCCAGCAGTTTAAGCTCGACTAGCCGGGATAATGCTTCTAACGCTGACTCCGAATAACCTTCGGAATGGATCGGAGCATCATCCAGCAATGCTAATGGCGGTAGTTCAGTATCAGGTGGCGCATCGAATAATTGCACCTGCCTTTCTCGTTCCACTCTATCGCTGATTCCTACTTTTTTGATCACCGGCTCAATTCGGGGCGAAGTTTTTTTCTGCCGTTTAATCACACTGTCAATTTTTTTCGTCTTTTCTTCAGCCAACGCTGCCTGTTTACGTTTTGCAGAAAAATCAGAAAACAGCTGAACACCAGTAGAAAGTTGCTGTTGTGCCCAGCTAATGAAACCGAGAGTCACTTTACCGGTAAAGTCCATCACCTGAAACCAGGAGATACCGGTGAATAAGGTGATTCCTGAGAGCAGGATAGCGAGTAAAAGCAGCGTCGACCCGGTGAAATTTAATAACAGCGCCATGCTGTTTCCCGTCAAGTCCCCCAGAATACCACCCGCATCCAACGGTAAGTGCGACATGTTTTTTCGGACATGCAAGGTCGCAAGTCCACAGCCAGCGGCCACTGTCATAAAGAAACCGGACCAGCGAACTAACAGTAAATGTAGGTCACTACCCTCTTCCCCTTTTTTGTTTTTAATTAACAACCAACCACTATAGGCGATCATCACAGGGAGAAGGTAAGCGAGGTACCCAAAAAGAAATAAAAGCACATCGGCAAACCAGGCACCTACAATCCCACCCCGATTGCCTGCTGAGCTCACCTGGCCCGCATGTGACCAACCAGGATCTTCCGGGCGGTAACTGAATAACGAGATGACCAGATACGCTGCGATGGCTACCAGTATCCATAATGCGCCTTCCCGCAGAACTTTACTCAGCTCGATACGCTGTTGATTCAACGGTTGTTTTTTGCGTTTAGCTTGTGCCAATTTATTTAAACCATTTTATTAAGTAAGTATGATAAGTGCTCATATTTTATGGGGTATTGAGTGATTTGTGCAAGGCCAAATATCTAGCGCATGCTATCAAAATTACAGGCTTTACGCCCAGTCTCGGTTTCCGTACCATAAGCGCGCATTCATCAGGATTGCAAAAAAATTATTGTCAGCCTGAATGCTACCCGAAATTCACGGAGCCATTATACATGAGTAATTCCAGGCACTGTCGCCTATTGATTCTTGGATCCGGTCCTGCCGGGTATACCGCTGCCATTTATGCTGCGAGAGCTAATCTTGAACCCGTCCTGATCACCGGAATGGAGCAAGGAGGCCAATTAACGACCACAACTGAAGTAGAAAACTGGCCAGCAGGCGTGGAAGGTTTACAGGGGCCCGCTCTGATGGATGATATGCGTCTTCATGCCGAACGCTACAAGACTGAGATTATTTTCGACCACATTCATACCGCTCACCTCAACGAAACCCCTTTTCGTCTGGAAGGTGATTCTGGAAGCTATACCTGCGATGCATTAATAATCGCAACGGGCGCGTCAGCTCAATACCTGGGACTACCTTCTGAAGAGGTATTCAAAGGCAAAGGCGTTTCGGCCTGTGCAACCTGTGACGGATTTTTTTATCGGGATAAGCCTGTCGCGGTGATTGGCGGCGGCAATACGGCTGTCGAAGAAGCCCTTTACCTGGCCAACATCGCTTCCCATGTTACCGTCGTCCATCGTCGCGACGAACTACGCGCTGAAAAGATCCTGCAAGGACGCCTCTTTGATCGTGAACAAGAAGGCAAAGTGACTATTCAGTGGGATCATGTACTGGATGAGGTACTGGGTGACGCTAGTGGTGTTACCGGTATGCGAATAAAAAATGCAAAAAGCCAGGAAACTGAAGATATCAAACTGCAAGGCGTGTTCATTGCTATCGGCCATAAGCCGAATACCGCTCTGTTTATTGACCAGTTGGATATGCAGCATGGCTATTTGACTGTGCAGAGCGGCATCTCTGGTGATGCAACAGCGACTTCTATTCCAGGCGTATTTGCCGCAGGTGATGTAGCAGACCACATCTATCGACAGGCCGTTACTTCGGCAGGATCAGGCTGTATGGCCGCACTGGATGCCGAACGATACCTGGACGCGCAGTAGTCAAATTCATCACAAAATTCAGTGCGTAAAATCGTGCCGCATGAGTTAATGGCGTCATCATGAAACTGGAAATTTCCCAGCGAGGCATGGCTGATTTCGACAAAGGTGACTGGAACCGAGTCAGTGGCGTTGACTACCCTTTTCTGCGTTATGAATTTTTATCTGCTCTCGAGACTCAGGGGTGCGTTGGCGAACAACATGGCTGGATTCCCCAGCATATGGCTGCATACGACGATCAGAATCAACTCACAGGATTATTGCCTTTTTACTTAAAAAATAATTCATACGGGGAGTTTGTATTCGACTGGTCCTGGGCCGATGCCTACCAACGTAACGGTCTGCCTTATTATCCGAAAGGCCTGGTATCGGTGCCCTACACACCAGCAAAAGGCCCGCGTATTTTGACTCATACTGACTGCGATGAGCCAGAAACAAAAAAACAATTGATCGAACTCTCCACCACTTTTGCTACTGAGCAACACTTATCCTCATTACATTTTCTCTTTCTTGAAAAGGCTGACAGAGAACAATTTAATAACGAAGTCTGGCTGCAGCGCAGCGATATTCAATTTCATTGGGAAAACAGAAATTATACAAATTTCGATGATTTTCTGTCTCGACTAAACTCGCGAAAAAGAAAAAAAATCAAGCGTGAGCGGCGACAGGTTGTTGAGGCCGGAATAGATATTCAGGTGGTCAGTGGTAGCGATATGACGGAAGAACAGTGGCGAATCATGCATGAGTTTTACTGCTCTACTTTTGACAAGAAATCTGGTTACCCTACTTTCAGCTTATCATTTTTCCAGGAAATATCTGCCACCATGGGATCGCAAATTGTGTTGATATTTGCCTATCATGAATCAAAAGCAGTTGCGGGGGCCATTTTTTTCCGCAGCAACGACACCCTCTACGGACGACACTGGGGATGCAATGAAGAATTTCATAGCCTTCATTTTGAGGTTTGTTACTATCAGGGTATCGAATATTGTATCCAGCAAGGTTTGCAGCGATTTGAACCCGGTGCACAGGGTGAGCATAAAATCAGCCGGGGCTTTCTCCCTATGAAAACACATTCAATGCACTGGATTGCTCACGATGATTTTCGCCGTGCGATTAACCGGCACTTAGTACAGGAACGGCATGCAATTAATGAGTATTATTCTACCCTGCAAAAACAATCACCCTATAAAACGGCGCTCGACCGACAGTGACTGAACCCTCTTTACCCTGGCTAGACCCCCTCGATATACGCTATACCTTTCCAGCGGTTGAAAATGCCTTGCTTGACCCTGACGGCCTGTTAGTTGCCGGAGGTGATCTTAGTGCCGAACGTTTAATTCAGGCGTACAAGTCAGGCATATTCCCCTGGTACAGTGATGGTCAACCGATATTATGGTGGAGTCCAGACCCGAGAATGGTCCTTTTTCCTGGGGAATTGCGAATCTCCCGAAGCTTACGCAAACGCTTGCGTCGTGCAGAATTCACTGTAACGCATAATCAGGCTTTCGAGCGCGTCATCGAAAACTGCTCGAAACCAAGACCTGGGGCAGACGAGACCTGGATTACCGACGCGATGAAACAAGCATATAATTACTTGCATCAGCTTGGGTATGCTCACTCCGTCGAAGCCTGGGACGGGGATACACTTGTTGGTGGGCTATACGGAGTTGTTTTAGGTAAGGTGTATTTTGGTGAGTCGATGTTTAGCCATAAAACAGATGCGTCTAAAGTTGCCTTCGCACATCTCAATTGCTGGCTTACTCAGCTTGATTTTAAATTAATTGATTGCCAGGTAGAGAATCCTCATCTGGTTAGCCTCGGGGCAAAAAACCTGCCTCGCATTAAATTTATTTCATTGCTTAAAAAATACTGCCCTGATGTCGATGAGCCTGTTGTCTGGGATATCAGCAAATTAACTACTTGCTCATGGTCGAATGTATGACTAAGCCAGAGGATTCAGACACACCAAAAACAATCAAACTGTATAAAACATTACAACAACCTTGCGCCTATATTGACGGTCAATTATCGACATCTATCGTGCCTGACCCGACAATGCAGATGACGCATCATTGCTATGAGCAACTGGCTGAACAGGGCTTCCGCCGCAGTGGGGACGAAGTATACAAACCTGATTGTCCTCAGTGTTCTGCCTGCCGACCGATACGTATTCCCATCCCCTATTCGCCTAATCGTTCTCAAAAACGTACATCGAAGCTTAACCAGAATCTATCTTCCCGGCTATTAACCCCAGAATTTAACCCAGAACATTTTGACCTATATACTCGCTACCTTAAAGCGAGACATGCTAAGAGCCAGATGGCTGAAACCAGCCAGGAAAATTATCAGGAATTTCTGATAAG
>JAZGER010000241.1:0-3312 GCA_036478835.1 Gammaproteobacteria bacterium
TCGCTGTGAAATACAACACACCATTCACTTCAACAAAATTACGAGGATTAGAACCCTCTGCAAGCGGCTCTGTAGCGATATCCTTCAGTAATGTCGGGTTGGCAATTGCCTGAGAAGATAGCCCCAAGGCATTATTTTTCAGTGCTGAGGGAACCGATAAGACAGGTGCTTATGTCGGTCGAGAGATATGGAAATATGATATGAACGGCTTAACGCTATTTAATGTTCAAAATGATACAGACCATAGCGATCCGGGCGATTTTGTCGAGTTTAATGATCTTACCTATTTTTCGGCTACTACTTATGCATCAGGTCGAGAATTGTGGGCTAGCAATGGTAGAGACGCATGGCAGGTTGCAGATATTTACCCGGGTAGAAGTGGCAGTAACCCTGAAGAGTTAACAGCTGTGGGCGATGTGTTGTATTTTCGTGTGGGCGTATCGTTATTCAAATTTGATGCAAGCGGTGTTGGCCTGGTTGCTGGCTACATTGATCCCCATGATTTAACGGCAGTCGGTGAAACTTTGTATTTCAGAGCAAATGGTGTGGATCAGTCAGGTGTTGATGTGGGCGTTGGGTTATTCAAGCTTGATGCAGCAGGCATTAGTTTGGTGGTGGATCCCTATCCGGGCACGGTAGAAATTGATCCATTAAATATCACATCAATTGGCGGTGCGTTATATTTTAGTGCTCCTGGAGGAGTATGGAAGTTTGATGAGTATGGCTTAAATAATGTTTGGAGTTCAACTGAATCCTGGAATTTAATAGCTGTGGGTGACGTCTTGTATTTTAGTCCTGCAGGGTACGTTAAGCGAAAAAATTCTAGTTCTAATAAGTATCTTCCACTATATAAACTTGATGTAAATGGCGTGAGTTTGATAGATAGAATCGATTTTGATTCAACGTCATTTACGGTCGTAGGTAATGCATTGTACTTTAGTGGCTGGAGTTATTTATTGAAGTATGATGAAAACAACGATTTAGTAACTATTCCGAACTCTGTAGGCGGCAGAATTCGGAATTTAACAGCTGTTGGTGACAGACTATATTTCACAGTAAATGATGGCGTCTATGGTGAAGAGATCTGGAGAACCGATGGTACTGAAGCTGGTACAGAAATCGCTTTCGATCTGGTTCCAGGATACGGTAGCTCGTTACCTGAAAACCTGACAGCGATTGGCAACAAACTTTACTTCAGTGCTGATGATGGTGTTGTTGGACAGGAGCCGTGGGTTTATATTGACAGGTCTGCGTCAACTAGAATCTGTGATATTCCGCCTGTTATTTTTGGCGGTAACTGCTCCGGTGAAGCCATCGCTGCATCGCTTCTAGACATCGATGCCTATGTTGCGAGTGACTTTGGTAAAACCCTCGATGCTAATGGCAAACCGGTTTACAAGAACCTGCGGTTAGTCAGTAACCTTGGGCAATCCGGACTTCCATTCATTGCGACATCGCCGTGTGCCATTACAGTAAATGCCAATTCCTCAATAGTCGGTAGTGATGTCACACTACACGCCCGTCAGGGACTCAACCTGAATTGGTCAGCAGATATCGATGCCTCTGGTGAAGTCTGTTTGTTATCCGATAAACAAAACGCTTTGTTGAACGGTGCTAATACAGTCAATGCAGATACGTTAGCTATTCGCGGTAACAAGAAGGCTGTGGTGGGTTTTCAGTCAGCAATCAGTGTGAATGGCGATTCAGAGCTGGTATCAACCGGTACAGGTGAAACAAGCCAGGCTAAGATCGGTAACAAAACAACCGTAACAGCAGAGCACTTAACGATGAAGGCAGACAACATTGCCGAATTGGCCTTTGAAGCGAGCGTTAGTGTCACCGGTGACCTGGCGATCTTATCTGGCGATGAACCCACCAGTGAAACTAGATTGACGAACCGCAGTAGTGTACAGGCGGGTAATAGCATGCGACTGAACAGTGGGAGCACAACCACAATCGGTTTTCATTCAACTATAACAGCCGGTAATCACCTCGAAGTGAATGCGAAGACGGAAGACGATTGTGCAATTGCAAGCATTACGTCAACGAGCTATAGCAGTAAATCTGGGAATTGCTCGAATAAATTGCCGTGATGAAAATAAATCAGGGCGCTTGATGCGCCCTGTTTTAACAAACATAAAAATAAAACACAGTCACCATTTATTAATCGCAACTGAATTGACATTAAATATGCGGGGTCACATAGGACAAAAGGAATGAGGAGCTAGTCAGTCCTGCCGAAGGGGAGGGAAGAATGGGGTGGATTGCTTTTGTCATTCCAGAAAGCCCGGTATTGCAGCATTCGAACTAAACAGATTTTTCTCACCCACTAACTCAGTCGCTTATATTTTATCCGATGCGGTTGATCAGCCGCTACCCCTAGTCGGTGTTTCCTGTCAGCTTCGTAATCCGCATAGTTGCCCTCAAACCAGACGACCTGGCTGTCGCCTTCGAAAGCGAGCATGTGGGTTGCGATTCGGTCCAGAAACCAACGGTCATGTGAGATGACGACCGCACAGCCGGGGAAGTCGAGGAGTGATTCTTCGAGCGCGCGCAGTGTTTCGACGTCGAGGTCATTGGTGGGTTCGTCGAGTAGCAGAACGTTGCCACCACTTCTTAGCAGTTTAGCAAGGTGTACCCGGTTACGCTCTCCACCGGATAAATTACCCACCTGTTTTTGCTGATCGGTGCCGTTGAAGTTAAAGCGGGAGACATAGGCGCGTGAGTTGATTTCATACTTGCCGATAGTGATGATATCCTGACTTTCTGAGATTTCTTCCCAGACGGTTTTGTCGCCCTCCAGAGCGTCACGACTCTGATCGACGTAGGCAATCTGCACAGTTTCACCGATACGCAATTCGCCACTATCTACAGATTCCTGTCCGGTAAGCATTCGGAACAGAGTGGTTTTACCTGCGCCGTTAGGACCAATGATTCCGACAATCCCTCCGGGGGGAAGATTGAAGTTGAGGTCGTCAACTAGCAAATGGTCGCCAAAGGCTTTACGGATAGAGTTTGCTTCGATAACCAGATCGCCGAGCCGGGGGCCAGGCGGGATATAAAGGTCATTGGTTTCGTTGCGAGTCTGGAATTCCTGCGATTGCAGTTCGTCGAAACGCGACAGGCGCGCTTTACTTTTTGCGTGACGGCCTTTCGGAGCGGTGCGAACCCATTCGAGTTCGGCTTTCATTGCTTTGCGTCGAGCACTTTCAGATTTTTCTTCCTGTTCAAGACGCTGTTCTTTTTGTTCCAGCCAGGAAGAGTAGTTTCCTTCCCAGGGGATGCCGTGTCCGCGATCGAGTTCGAGAATCC
>JAZGER010000242.1:0-4252 GCA_036478835.1 Gammaproteobacteria bacterium
GTCTTCGGTGGCCGTATGAAAGAAAATGTGCAGCGCTGTGGTGCAACAGCCATCATGGTCGAAGATGACTGGGGTACTGCGATTGATCTGGCTAAAGTTGAAGAGGTATTGAAGTCTCATCCCGCGGCTAATACGCTGGCCTTTGTGCACGCTGAAACATCCACGGGTGTTATTTCGGATGCAGAAAACCTGGCAAAACTGGCAAAGCAATACGGCTGTCTGACTATTGCGGATACAGTCACGTCTTTAGCGGGTTCACCACTGAAAGTGAAAGAGTGGGGGCTTGATGCCGTCTATTCAGGGACGCAAAAATGTCTTTCCTGTGTGCCGGGCCTTTCTCCGGTTACATTCAGTGCTGAAGCAGTTGACCGCATTAAGAACAGGAAGACAACAGTGCAAAGCTGGTTCCTTGATCTGAACCTGGTGCTGGGTTACTGGGGTGGCGGTGCTAAACGCGCCTACCATCATACTGCCCCCATTAATACCTTGTATGCTTTACATGAGTCACTTGTCGTACTGCAAGAAGAAGGCATCGAAAATTCCTGGGCGCGCCACCGTAAAAATCATCTGGCCTTGCGAGCAGGCCTTGAAGCGATGGGTTTAACGCTACCTGTCAATGAGAAGGATCGCTTGCCGCAACTTAACGCTGTGAGCATACCAGAAGGTGTTGATGATGCCCTTGTTCGCAGTCGATTGCTGAATGAATACAACCTGGAAATCGGCGCAGGTCTTGGGCCAATGGCAGGTAAATTCTGGCGGATTGGTTTAATGGGCTTTGCCAGTAGTCAGACGAATGTTCTATTTTGTCTGGGTGCGCTGGACTCGGTCCTCGGCAGTATGGCTGCGCCTGTTTCTACGGGAGCTGCTGTAAAGGCAGCGATGGCAGCATATTCCAGTTAGTCAGCTAGTTTTTTTACCGCAATAAAAAAGGGCCAATAAATGGCCCTTTTTTATACGGTGAGAAAGAACAGACTACGGGGTGTTTTCTCCAATCGCACCCGCTGCATCTTTAACCGCATCAATGCCTTCTTTCACAGCATCAGTTGCGGAATTAGCTGCATCAGCGGCTGCACCCTTTGCAGCTTCTACAGCGTCACCGGCAACATCGCCCGCTGCTTCAGTTGCCGTATCGATTGCGCCTTTGGCAGCATCCATTGCATCTTTCGCTGCGCCAGTCGCTTCGCTAGCTGCGTCAGTTGCCTGTTCTACTGCTGTGTCGGCAGTCCCATGAGTTGGGTCATGAGGAACGTTTTGGCTATGGCCTTCAATAGCCGGTACTTCTATTGCTGGCGCCTCAACTGCCGGTGCCTGGTATTGAATTTCAACCGCTGCTTTTTCTTTCAGACCTTCCAGGTAGGTTTGTAGGCGTTCTTTTTGAAGATAAGCTTCCATCTGAGGTTTCAGCTGATCAAAAGGCGGTGGCTGAACATCTCGGCTGTCATCTCTAACAATGACGTGCCAGCCAAATTGTGTTTCCACAGGTGTCTTTGTGTAAGCGCCTTTTTCCAGAGCAGCAACTGCTTCTGAGAATGGCTGTACCATTTGTGCAGCAGAGAACCAGCCCAGGTCACCCCCGTTTTTACCGGTTGGCCCCGTTGAGAGCTCTTTAGCTAAAGCAGAAAAATCACCACCCGTTTCAAGTTTAGCGATAATGTCATTCGCTTCGGCCTCGGTTTTTACGAGGACATGGCGAGCCTTGTATTCCTTGCCGCCATTAGCGCCTGTTTTTTCATCGTAGAGAGCCTGCAATTCTTCTTGTGTTACCGGTTTGTCAGTGATCATTTTTTTGATCGTGGCACCGGCGATGACGGCTTTTCGTTGTTGATTCATCTGAGCCACAACCATAGCGTCTTTGTCAACGCCCTGGCTAATGCCATCCTGTACAGTCAGCTCAAGATTAATCAGCTCCTCCAGAACACCTTCGATATTTGAACCTTCAGGGCGACGACGTTGCCGTTGAGCCATGTAGGTATCCAGCAGGTTTTTTGTAATAGCAGAGCCATTGACAGTTGCCATCACTTCACTACTATCAGCGGCAGTTTGAGTGACCTGTTGAACCGTAGAGACGGCAGTATCAGTTGCTTCAGGCATCTGATCGCAGGCTGTTAAAGAAAGGCCAATAGCGGCGGCCAGCGTGATTTGTAATGGCTTCATGATAATTTCCTTTTGTGAAGTTAAATAATTAATTAATGATTAATTAGCTCAGCCTGAGTATTTGCCTTAATGCTCAGCGCATGAATTTCAGTTTGCATAGCATCACCCAGTGCGTCATAAACTAGCCGATGTCGCTGAATTAGTGATTTTTCCTCAAAGGCATCGGACACTATTTCAACAATGAAATGTCCACCGCCGCCTTTAGCGCCCGCATGTCCGGCGTGCTTTGCACTTTCGTCGATAATATTAAGTGTCGCGGGCGACAGCGCGTTAGTCAGAATATCTGTGATAAGAGCAATACGGTCGGTGGTCATTAGGGCAGTACCTTTTTGTAGGGTTTTACGGTGAGTTTTTGGTAAACACCCGCGCTGACATAAGGGTCCTGTTCAGCCCATTGTTGGGCATCTTCAAGCGAGTTGAATTCTGCAATGATAAGGCTTCCGGTAAAACCAGCGTCCCCAGGGTCTTCATTGTCAAGAGCAGGAAATGGCCCGGCAATGATCAGGCGTCCTTCATCTTTCAGGGTATTTAGTCTGTTGACATGAGCGGGTCGGCTATCAAGTCGCTTGTGCAAAGTACCCGGGATATCTTCACCAATAATGGCATACAGCATAATCTAGCTTTCCCCGTCATTCTGATCGGTGATGACATCTTCTTCCGTCATGTATTTCCCTAAAAACAGGGCTTGTCCGAATACAAATACCAGCGTCAGCCCCATCATGCCAAACAGCTTGAAATTGACCCAGGTATTTTCTTCATAATTGAAAGCGACATACAGGTTTAATGCGCCCATTGTCAGGAAAAATAAAACCCATGACCAGCTTAGCTTTATCCAGACAGGGGGATCGACCTTAATAGCTTCACCCATCATGCGTTCAACTAATGTTTTTTCTCCAAACCACTGGCTAGCCAGGAAACTGCCTGCAAAAATCCAGTTAATTATCGTTGGTTTCCATTTAATGAATGTAGGGTCTCTTAAAAAAAGCGTTAAACCACCGAAGACCACAAGTAAGCCAAGTGTGACGAGATGCATGTTTTCAAAGCGACGATGCTTTAACCAATAGGTAGCTGTTTGCACAAAGGCGGCAGCAATCGCAACGCCGGTAGCAAAATAAATGCCCTTCAGCTTGTACGCCAGAAAAAATAGCAGAATAGGGAAAAAATCAAAGAGAAATTTCATTATGTTATTAATCGCCTAGTGTAATTCTTTATCGTTTGCCCATTTCAAATAATAGCTTTCCATCACGTTACGAACAGGATCCGGGTAAGTCATTTGTTCCATCTGTTTCATTCCTTCAGTGAAGAATCCTGGTGCCTCTTCAGGCAGGTTATGAATGAATGCCTCGAACGCTTCTTCCATTATCGCAGGTTGATGCGTTCTTGTCGCAATAATTGCCCGATTAAGATTCAGTATCCGCCAGGGGCGTCCTGGATTACTTTTATCGAGGTCCAGTCGTAATGGCGTCGCGATGACTGACATAATTTCACTGATTACTGCATATATCTTACGAAGTTCTTCAGGCTCTTTCGCCAGGTTTGCATATTTTGCCAATCCGTCTACGACAATCTCCAGAGTGATTAATTCCCCCTGATTTCTGGCGATCCACAAAGCGATTGTAACGGATAACTTTTCAAATTCAGACTGTACCTGCGGCAAACTCAGTTTTCCTGCCAATGATGACCCGTTGGTGCATAGATTAAGGGCATACTCCCCAAGAGACGGTATGTCGTGGTGTGCGGCAATGTCTAGCGTTGCCATGGTGTCATAGAGTTTGCTAAATGCTTCTCTAAGCAGACTTAAATCATAATTATCATTATTTTCAGTTCCATCATTATGGTCAAGTTTTACATTTAATTCATCCAGCAACTCATTGGTTTTTATGCGTAAATAAGGCTGAACAGGCTCAGGAATTTCCATATAATTCGTCTATGTGAGGAAACAAACGCGCATTTTATCGCATTCAGTGCCTTCATTGCACAGGCTTTGTGTGTTCAGTCGTGTAAAATAGTCGGGATGGCAATTAAATACGACCTGCACAGTCATTCAACCGCATCTGATGGAACGCTCTCACCCGCATTACTGGTGGAACAGGCCTCT
>JAZGER010000243.1:0-3464 GCA_036478835.1 Gammaproteobacteria bacterium
GCGGAGTATTTCAAATAGGCTATTTCTTTATCGGTTAACTTTCTTTTTTTCACCACAGGACTCCCCATCCAGAGATACCCACTCTCTAACTGCTTATTGGGTGGAACCAGGCTGCCGGCTGCAATGATTGTATCAGGCTCAATAATCACTCCATCCATGACAACCGCGTTCATGCCAACGAGGCACCGGTGATGTATTTCACATGCATGCAATAATGCTTTATGCCCGACAGTCACGTCATCACCAATAATTAATGCAAAACCAGCCTCTGAAGTATAGGTCTCGCTGGCATGTGTTACGTGCAACACAGAACTATCCTGAATATTGCTTCGATTGCCAATGGTAATTGTGTTCACATCACCACGAATGACGGCCATAGGCCAGACTGAACTGTCCTCACCTAAACTGACTTGCCCACTCACTAGCGCCATCTCATCAACATAGGCCGTTTGATGAATTTCTGGATACCATTGCTCAAACGCTCTAACCGCCACCTGCTTCTCCTTCCAATTGCCACCTAAAGGATGGCCTGCATTCATAAAGTTTATATATCGTAACTCGCTGTTTACTCAGTTATAAAGACTTGTAACCCACCGTCATCAGCCCAGTATAATTTATCAAATCGAAAAACATGCTATTATAGTCATGCTTTAACGGTACCTGAGCATTGTAGAGAATCATAAACCGAGAAGCGAACGAGTGCGGAAAGCACCGAAACCACATAACTAAAATAATTAATTCATTTCACCTTGTGAAATTTTTAGCTTTTAAGGAAATATCATGTTTAAGAGATCATTATCTTCAATGACGATAGGTATTACTGCGTGCCTGATGTCGATAACAACGCTTTTGATTGCTGCAGAACACTCCTATATGGATGATAACGACTACACCCCGCTAGCAGCAGACCCAACAGGATCACCAAACTTTCATGATGATTTATGGCCACGGCTTATTCTTGCTGAAACCAAGAGCATGGCTGGCGATCTGGAAAAATATTCCAAATACAACATTATTGCAACTCAGGCTGCACTTATGCCTCTTGTCGCCGAGCTGCAAACAAAACACCCTGAGATCCGCTACTTCCGCATGTTCACTCCTCGCGAAGTACAGGAATATGAGTCAGGTCTCTATTGCACGCAAAGCAAAGGCATTCCGTTTTCAGAAACGGGTCCTGCAACTGAAGGCTGCGCAGTATACGCAGGACACTGGCTTTACTCCGGTGGCACCACTCTGACTAACACCATAGACGCCTCTACAGACGAAGTTGAAGTCAGTCATCCGAATATCTTTCAAGTGGGACAATACGCGGCTATTTATGATGCACCTGCTGCGTCGTTTGAAAATGCAGAACATGTAAAAATTATTGCTATCAATGGTGCCACATTAACTATCCAACGTGGTTACCAGTCCACTTCAGCATCTCATCCTACTGGTTCAATCATTGCTCAGCATGTCTTAGGCCAGGGTGGAAACAATCCTTTAAACTGGTCCTACAATCTGAGTACCGCCTGCCCCAAAGACAGTAACGGCAATACTGTATCGACTGTGATGGCAGACTTTCTCAGAGATAACCTTGATAAAGATCGCTTCGGTGAAACAAGAGATGTCCAGGTATCCGGTGTTCTTTTCGATGTTGATTTCTTTTTTGAGCTAAATCAGAAAATGAGCGACGTCAATAATGATCTCATTATTGACCATGGCATAACCCCAGAAGGATTCAATATGTGGGGTGTTGGTATGGATGATTTTTACACACTGGTTCGCAATAACGTTTACCCACTCCCTGTCATAGCAGGCACAAAAAACTCACGCGGATTTGGGTCACTCAGCGGCGCCCAGATCGAAGGGTGGGTTGGCGGATTTGGCCTGGTTCCTGATTACAGAGAACTGGACTCTATGTTTGCAAAATACATATTTTCGCTAGCGCAATACAAGGACGGCCCGCTTCATACGCATGTTTTGAATAAGCAGTCGACCAAACTCTACCCAAAACACATTGACTTACCTGATAACAAATCGTTCCGCCTCGGATTCGGCCTGGCCTTAATGGGTGATGGATACTATGGACAGGAAAATGATGAGTTTTACCCAGACCCATGGTACGACGAATATTCCGTCGACATTACTGCTGGATCAGCGACCTATGGCTCGGCAATCTCTAGCGTATCAGGCAACGAAAATAGCGTCATCAATCACCTCGGATGGTTAGGTAAACCAAAAGGTGATTTTAAACGGCTTTATGATAACGCAGCTTTCTCAGTGAGCAACTCACTGATTGCAAATGGCGACTTTGAAAATGGCACCACTGACTGGAAAGGCCTGGGGGGAATAGCTGTCAATCAAGATTCCACTGTTGCTCAGGAAGGTTCTTCTTCCCTGCATGCTAATGGTATTTATTCCTCGCAATTAAGCGCCGTGCTTGTCAGAGGCCCCGCGATATCTCTAGTTAAAGACAGACAATACACTCTGGCATTCGCTAGTAAAGCGTCTAGTTTTCGAGAAGTGACTGTTAAGATCTCCTCACCTGGTGGCGCAGTCAACCATCGTGTTTTAACAGGCCCTGAGTGGACAAGGCGCCTTGTCACTTTCACTGCGAATTATACAGGTGATCACGTATTGAGTTTCCTTCTGGGGCGCGAGTCGACAGATACCTGGTTTGACGCTATTTATCTCTTTGAAGGCAACGCTAATATTTTCCGTCGAGACTTTGATCATGGGATTGCACTCGTCAATGCAACACCGAGTGATCGAACCATTAATCTTGGGGCCCCGTATCAACGCATACTGGGAACACAGGATACCGTCAATGATGGTAGTGAAATTCAATCAATCACTATTCCTGCTTTTGATGGCATTGTTTTAGTCAATAAACCTGGCTACGACTATGGCGGAAATGGCTACATACAGCCAGGTGAAGAATGCGGTGAACCTGTTATCTATCCTGAAACAGACCTGTCACTACTACTCTGGAAAGATTGCACAACGGGTCAGTGGAATATGCACGCATCGGGGGGTGGTAGCGATGGTGTCACCTATCACGGGAGGATTGATGCAGCGTCTGAATTTTATAATCTGGGTTCTTTTCAGCTTGAAAGCACCGACAAATTATTACTCGACAACAACAATCAAACATTGAAATTCACGCTACGCGCCTGGAAAAATGGACAGGATGGAGTCGACTTTGCCATTCCTTCCTCTGCTGATGCCTGTTTGAAGTTGAACAGAGCGCAAATAAAAGTGGGCATCGATCGATTATCTGTTCCGGTACCTTTCAACCTGAGGACATTGGGTGATTGTTAATCATATAAAATGAACCAATAAAAAAAGCGGCCATCAGGCCGCTTAATTTTATACTATTGATTACTTTTAACAGTAATTTTACCTACGACTTATTTACCCAGACAAATGGCGGTCACTTGAACAGACAGTGACTCTTCAGATGTGCGATCCACATTACTGAA
>JAZGER010000244.1:0-6659 GCA_036478835.1 Gammaproteobacteria bacterium
CTGCGTTCTTTCGCATCCGTGTGAACATAACGTCTTTTTATCTCATTGTGATACTTACTCTAATATATCGTCAGCAAATACCGAGTCTTTACTGGCAGGTAAATAACTAATATTACACAAGGCTAAACAAGCGTATAAATATCTGATAAAGTGCGTACCGTTCAAGGATCAAGGAAACTCTATGCGCACCATAATGACTCTGAATACCAAGGGTGGAAGTGGCAAGACAACACTGGCAACCAATCTGGCTGGCTACTATGCTGAAGCAGGAAAAAAAGTTGCTCTTGCGGATTATGATCGTCAGCATTCCAGTCTGGAATGGCTGAACCAACGCCCGGACTACTACGCTGAAATCACCCCGATTGATGGCACTGCAGGCAATGCCCGGCCACCTCGATCTACCGAGATTCTGATTATGGATGCCCCGGCGGCAGTGTATGGCAAAGAACTAACCGAGCTTGTTAAAAAAGCCGAGACCCTGCTAATTCCCGTCCTCCCTTCGCCCATCGATATTCGAGCCGCTGCACGTTTCATTCAGGAATTGCTGACGGTGGGAAAAATTTCTCGAAAACAGACGAAACTGGCTATTGTCGCCAACCGGTCTCGTGAGTATACGCGTGTCTACCAGACACTGGATGCCTTTCTTGAAAGCCTGAAAATCCCCTTTATAACGACACTACGCGATAGTCAGAATTACATTCGCGCAGCAGAACAAGGTATCAGCATTCATGAAATGGCACCTTCGGCCGTCTGGCAAGATGAGGAACAATGGGAACCGCTCCTCAAATGGCTAGACAGCAAGCGCAGCCGCCCCTGAGCCTGGGTTGGCATACGAAATCAGCCATTAGTCACACGGTTCGTCCGTTTTTCATCGCGCTCAAATCAAGGACAATTGGCCGCTTTTCAGTCCAGGAATAGTAATGACCTATATAATCCGTCTACAGACGACGGGGAAGACATTTGCGGCAGAACCAGAAGAAACCCTGCTACAAGCCGCACAACGACACAACATTGATATTCCTTATGGGTGTCAGAACGGCGCCTGTGGCTCCTGCATCTGTGACCTGATTTCCGGCTCTATTGCTTATCCTGAAGGGCCACCTCGCGCCCTCTCTTCCAAAACAACATTTAGCCAGCCCGTCGTTATTTGCAAAGCCGTTGCTACCGACAATATCTCCCTCCATCCCCGGGAAATACTGGGTACTCAGCCCCCAAAAATAAAAACGCTGCCCTGTCGGGTCTATTCAATGCAACGTCTGTCACCGGATGTGATGCAGATAAAACTGACGCTGCCACAATCTGAAAGTTTTGATTTTCGCGCAGGACAATACATCGAGTTTCTGCTCAAGGATGGCCGCAAGCGTGCCTTCTCAATCGCTAACGCACCACACGATGATCGCTTTATTGAGCTACACATACGCCACGTTGACGGCGGATCATTCACAGGCCATGTGTTTGACGAAATGAAAGATAAGGCCATGATGAGGATCGAAGGTCCGTTGGGCACTTTTTTCCTACGCGAAGAATCTGATCGCCCCTTATTACTGGTCGGCGGAGGCACTGGTTTCGCCCCCTTAAAGGCCATCATAGAACACGCCATTCATCGCGGTATTGAGCGCAGCATTCACCTGTTCTGGGGCGCGAATACACCACAGGATCTATACTTGCCCGAATTACCTGAACACTGGACAAAAACCCTGCCTGAATTCCAGTACTCGCCTGTTGTTACCGACACTGGTGCTAACTGGAGCGGTGCCACTGGCCTGGTAACCCATGCCGTCACTAACTGTTATGACGACCTGAGCCCCTTTGATATTTATATGAGCGGCGCGCCCGCCATGGTAGAAGCCGCCACCCCCCTGTTTGCAGAACAGGGGGCTCTGGCCAATCACATGTTCTCTGATGCCTTCGAATTCGCCAGCGACGTTCTGGAAAAAATCCGCACCAGAAAGCCCTGACCTTTCGATCTGTCAACCCGCATAGCTTAACTTCGCCCCTTTTCAGCCGTCACAGTTTGCACGAATAAGACTATTTCGCGGCAAAAAAACGTTCAATGACAAGGGGTTTTTGTACAAATGAAGGAAATTATAAGGAAGTACACCTCTCAATTTAGTATTCGTCAAAAGCTATGGACCAGCTTTACAGCGCTGATGTCCTTGCTTATTTTCGTCGCAGGTATTTCTTTTTTAAGCATGAACCGAAGCGCCAGTCAGCTCAGTGTCCTGGTCAATGATATTCAGCCCAGCGTCATCGATTCACTGGAACTGACAAGCAACCTGAGTCGGGCAAGCAGCTCTCTGGGCTTTTACTTGCTCACTCAGGAAGAGAGCCATCAGGCTGCTTATCATGCAAATATTGACCTGATCAAGGAAAATATTGCCACCTTGCTTACGAGCAGCCTGAACCAGAAACAACCTGAGTTACTTGCAGCGATCAGTCAGTCGGTTGATGAATTCACACAGACCGGCGCAACGATGCTGGAACTTGCCACAAACCAGCAGAAAAACTTCCCGGCAATTGCCTATGCAGGTGAATATATTAACCCGATCAGCCAGGTGCTTCTCAACCATCTTAGCCAGATGATAATGACAGAAATGGAAGAAGAGTCGTCTGCCGAAAGAAAAGAGCTGTTAACCGAACTGCACGAAATTCGCTACACCTGGGCAAACATCATGAACGGTATTCGCGCCTACCTGGCCTTCCGAACCCAGGGCGGTCTCGACGAAATCAGCCTGTACCGAACCTCTCTCCATGAGCGATTGACACGCTTCGATAAATTTGCTGATAGCCTGACTCTGGATCAGGAAGATGGGCTGGCACAGTTCATCGAGCTCGAAAGTGGTTTTGATCAACACCTCGATAAATTAAATGCGATAGACACCAGTAATGAATGGCGCAAAGACGCGCATATGGTCCGCAACGAACTGGATCCCATCATGCTGTCCGTCAAGAATAGCCTGAGCCGGCTCGTTGATATCGAGCGCGGCCACAGTGAAAATAGTAGTCAGGAGCTAGTCAGTAAAATGAATCGCTCCAAAACCTTTATAGGCATTTTAGTCTTTATGGGCATACTGCTATGCGGTCTAATTATTATGGTCAGCAACTGCCAGATCATAAAACCAGTCAGCCATTTGCGCGATATTCTGAAAGACATTTCAGAAGGGGAAGGCGACCTGACCAAACGCGTGCCTATCCGATCTTCTGATGAGCTGGGACAGGCATCCGTTTACTTTAATAACCTGATGGCTAATCTTCAATCCATGATCGGCGAGGTAAAGAGCGTCTCTCATGATGTCTTGTCGCAATCCACTGAAGCCAGTAACGAAATATCAGTGGTTACTTCAAACACCGCTATCAGTGCTGATAGCGCAAACGATACCGCTGCTTCTACCGAGCAAATATCAACGGCCAGCCTGCAGATTGTAGGCAATGTCCAGTCGGCTTCTGATGAAGCTGAAAAAGCGCATGAATTTGTTTCCTCCAGCACGCAGTCCATCCATGAGATGGCAAGAAAAGCCCAGAACATGGCTAATGAAATTGATCAGCTAAAACATACTGTTGTTGCTATCAGTGAAAAGGGGCAAGGCATGTTAAGCATGGTCGGCGTTATCAGCAATATCGCTAACCAGACCAACTTACTGGCATTAAATGCTGCAATAGAAGCCGCGCGCGCAGGCGAGCAGGGGCGCGGATTCGCCGTTGTTGCTGACGAAGTTCGCGAGCTATCCATGAAAACCCAGCAATCGACTTCCCAGATCACCGCATTGCTCAATGACAACCAAAGTGCCAACGAAGAACTTTCACAAGCAATGGAAACGGTGAACGAGACAACAGAGTCCATGTTGGATGGAGTAAACAATACCCGTGAAAACATTGATCAGATAAATGAACGCGTATCGGTTATCACAGAAATGATTAAGCAAATCGAACAGGCCGCCCAGGGGCAATCGTCGTCAACGACTGAAATCGCTGGGAATGTCGAAAAAATATCCGCAATGGAAACCGAAAATGTGCATCGTGTCTCTGAAGTCAATAGCAGCCTGACTGACCTTGCAACATCGTCTAATACACTTCAGCGACTGGTTGGAAAATTTAAAGTTTAGCTAGAATTATCCAGGCGTTTAACTTCGCCTTCTATCGCAAGGTCGCCATCCGGCGCAGCTATCAGCTTCATACCCTGGCGATACGCTTCAAGTGCCAGCGTTTCATTATCCGTTTTTTCGCTTAATACGCCCAGCAACTGGTATGCCTCCGGTGTTGGTAGAATGCTGATACTCGCCTCGATATAACTTCTTGCCTTGCCCCACAGTTGATTGCGTATGCTCAAACGCGCATTCGTCAGTAAAAGCCTCGGGTCTTCCGGGTGGTTGTTCAACCATGATTCTGCTGTTGCGAGCTGCTTGCTCTCGTCACCACCCGATAAATGGCCATACAAAGCAGCAAGACGTGAATCCCAGCGTGATTTAAGGGTACTGGAAATGATTTGTTCTGCTTCAGCATCCGCAGCTGAGCGGATCAGCTTCTCTGCAAATTGAGCAATCAGTACGGGCTCCTGCTTCTCTGCTTTTGATAAGCTCTTCCAGAATGACTGGAGCTCTGCAGGCGCATCACTTTCACTCGCCGCAACTTCGAGTAAAGCACCCACCGAATCAGCACTCAGTTGCTGATACTCTGCTGCGTCCAGAATCTTGCGTTTTTTTATTTCTGGCAACAATTCTCGCAAACGGGTCCAGTCACCTGTCTGGCGATAAATTGCGACCAGCAGTTTTAAAACCTGTGCATGCTGTGGCGCTTTTGCGCGCAAGCCGGTCAGGGTATTCAATGCAAGTTCATACTGGCTATCAGCAATCTGTAATTCTGCTTTCGACAACTCAATAGCAACAGAGGAACCAGGCAAATCTTTATGCGCTAATGCCAGATATTCATCCCGTCTTTCTATTGACCCCTGCTGCTGGGCAGCACGCGCTGCCGCTATATAGCTTATTAAAGGTTTGCCTCGTGTCGACTTTAGTCGTCTGAGATCCCGTTCTGCATTCGATGCATTGCCTTCAATCAGCTGGCTCATCCCCTTATCCAGCCGTTTAATATCCTTCAGGACGAGCCTTTCGTGATTCCATCCCTGTACTTTTTTAGGCACATGTAAAATTGCGATCAATCCTCGAATGAGGAAATACGAAATAATCAAACCTGCAATCAACATCACCAGCGTCGTTTCAACACTGTATTTTCCGTAGCCGATTAATATGTAACCAGGGTCAGGCAATGCAAAAAGTCCGATCACCACTGACACAATTAAAGCCACCAGAGCATAAAACAACCACTTCATCGCGCCAGATCCTTATATTGCTGAAGGGCACGTAGCGAGCCGGAAATATCTGGCATCTCAGGCTTGATATTGACCGAGAGCAATTCATCCAGGCTTTCCAGTGAAGCCACCACACGCGGGTCTTCTTCATTGAAATACTGGCGAGTCCACTCTTTCGCATTCGTCAGGGATTGCAGGTAAAAGTCCGTGTCTTCGCGTAGTAAAGCCAGTCGTGTCGCCTCAAACTGCAAGCGTAAATTTTGCCTGAGAAAATATTCTTTATCGGCAGGTAGCATCGGCGCCACGGGCGCATCCAGTTCACGGAGAGTCACCAGCTCCCTGATAGCATTCCACATAACCCCTGGAATGGCTTTCCAGGCCTCAGCAGAGCGCCAGTCTAATGCTGTAACTTCCGTTTTATCAGAGACTGAGGCCTCTGATGCGTTAACCGACGCGGGTTTCAGGTGATTATTTTTTACGGGGAGTTGCCCTACACCTTCGAGTAACGCACCCAGCGTCGAAACCATTCCCGTCATATCGACACTGAGCACTGATTTCAAGGACGCCATGTCCCGCGCCAACTGCTCCCGCACAGCCGTACTTCGAGGGTCTGCCAGGTTCGCTAATTGTTCATCGGCATTTTTTAGTGCAATCATCGCCGAGCCCGTATCGCGATGCAGCTGGACGCGTTGATTAGCTAATCGCGTCAGGTAAGTGATTTCTGCCAGCGACCATTCCTGTGTTCCTCGACTCACCAGTGATGAAAGCGAGGCTACCTGCTCGGTTTGTCCTTGCTGTTGTGTATTCAGATGATTCAAGCGTTGCTCAAATTGCTCGAAGACATCCTGGTCACCCATTTTCATTTCATCAAACCCAGTACGAATTTGTGACACGGTCGAACCTACTTCGGACATACGGCTGTTGACATTGCTCAGTAAGGTGTCCTGACCGGACTGCAATTTGCTCTGTGTTTGCTGAACCTGTTGTTGCAATGTCCAGAAATAATAAGCTGCTCCACCTAAGGCAGCAGACAGCAACAGAGAGAGCAAGGCTAACCAAAATGCTGCGCCGCCGCCAGATGACTGAGCCGCCACCTCATCGACAACGATTGCTTCAGTATCAGAAACAGCGCCGTGAATATCATCCGACTCCACCGCAGAGCCGGTTGATTCCTGCTGTTCTTTGTTAGCTTTACTCATAACGTTTTCCCAGTCTCATTGTCATTCAGTGTGTTGTCAGCCAATAGCGCATCCATCACGGCTGCGTCGGTGGCATTATCTGCGAGCTGTATAGACGCGACAAAACCACAGTCCCGAGCATAGCTGACGATGCGCGGGCTGACAGCCAGTAAGGG
>JAZGER010000245.1:0-4579 GCA_036478835.1 Gammaproteobacteria bacterium
AGCTGCTAAAGCGTAGTTGTTGTCGTTTGCAACTATAAGTTGTACAGATGGATTTACGAGGTATTCTGTTCCTCGGCATGCACCTCAGGTTTCGCGATCCACGTCGAAGCCATGTCGCCCCCAAAGTAACTGAATAGACAGTATACCACGGGACAGGTTCCCTGGCTGCAGAATTTATCGGCCTTTCAATATGCGCTGCTTGTCGCGCTGCCAGTCTCTTTCCTTGATCGTGGCACGTTTATCATGTTCTTTTTTGCCTTTTGCCAGAGCTATTTCGAGTTTCACTTTGCCTTTTTTCCAGAACATGGCTGTTGGAATCAGTGAATACCCTTTGCGTTCTACATTACCGATCAGTCGATCAAGTTCCCGCCGATGCATCAGCAGTTTTCTTGCTCGCATGGGCTCAGGCTTTATGTGGGTAGAGGCGGATAGTAAGGGGGTAATATTCACTGCAAGCAACCAGGCTTCGCCATCTTTTAGGTGGATGTAGGTGTCAGTTATCTGCACTTTTCCAGCGCGCGCACTTTTGACTTCCCAGCCCTGTAAAACGAGGCCAGCCTCAAAGCGTTCCTCTAGTGCATACTCGTGCCTGGCCTTTTTATTCAGCGCTATTGTGCTACTGGGGGACTTTTCTTTTTTTTTCGGATTTTTTGCCATTCCTCTAGTATACCTGCTTCAGGTATGATCGTGTGCCTTAGACGCATCACTGACCATTTTGATGGTGTCTATAGGTATTTAAACTGCATTTGGGGCGAGCATAAACGTATGGATAAACAGAAAATAAAACACATGATTGTTGTTGCTTTCATAGCATTGCTTTTTAACACGGGCGCTATCGCCGCAGAGGCAAGTGGTGGTGAACAGATTGACCAATGGTTTGGTGCGTTAAATGGGCATCTGGCGACCGTGCTTTTCTTTGATATGTGGCCTGGTGAGGGCGAACTCCCCTTTATTGTTGGCTGGCTGATAGTCGGTGCTGTTTTTCTGACTATACGGATGGGTTTTGTCAATCTACGTGTCATGGGTCATGCCTATCGTGTTATCCGTGGGAAATACAACCGTCCGGGAGATATGGGCGAAGTGACTTCGTTCCAGGCATTAACGACGGCATTGTCTGCCACTGTGGGCCTTGGAAACATTGCTGGCGTTGCGATCGCTGTCAGTGTGGGTGGGCCGGGTGCAACTTTCTGGATGATTGTGGCGGGCTTCCTGGGAATGACCTCAAAATTTACTGAAGTGACGTTAGCGCAAACCTATCGCGAAGTGCGCCCTGATGGCCGTGTGATGGGCGGCGCTATGGAATATTTGTCAGAAGGCCTGGCAGAAAAAGGCTGGCCACGCGTCGGTATGCTATTAGCCATGCTGTTTGCGCTGTTAACCATCGGCGCCTCACTTGGTGGGGGGAATGCATTTCAAGTCAGTCAGGCAATGGCGGCTGTTCAGCAGGAAGTGGTTTTCTTTGCGGATAATCCCTGGGTGTTTGGGGTAACAATGGCATTTTTAGTCGGGATCGTCATTCTTGGTGGCATTCGCCGCATTGCGCAGACGGCTGAAGCAATTGTTCCTCTCATGGTGCTGATTTATCTGGCGGCAGCACTATGGGTCATCATCTCTTATGTCAGCGAGTTGCCGGCAGCATTCACCCTGATTTTTCAGAGCGCTTTTTCAATGGAAGCGGGTATTGGTGGGCTGATTGGTACCCTGGTGCAAGGTTTCAAGCGAGCCGCATTTTCCAGCGAGGCAGGCATTGGTTCAGCGGCAATCGCTCATTCAGCTGCGAAAACGCCTTATCCGGTACGCCAGGGTATGGTGGCATTGTACGAGCCATTTATTGATACCATCGTTATCTGCACAATGACCGCTTTGGTTATTGTGTTAACCGGTGTTTACGAAGCGCCTGAACATGCGCAGCTGGTTGCCCAGAACCAGGGGGCGGCGCTAACCTCAGTGGCTTTTGGTTCGGTGATTTCGTGGTTCCCTGTCGTCTTATCCATTTCGGTTGTTCTGTTTGCCTATAGCACCATGATTGCCTGGTCTTATTATGGGGAGCGGTGCTGGACATTTCTTTTCGGGGAAAAATTTTCCATGATTTACCGCATATTATTTCTTGCTTTTATTGTTGTCGGTTCTATGACTAGCGCAACGAATATGCTGGACTTTAGTGACCTTATGCTTTTATCCATGGCGTTTCCTAATTTTATTGCGCTGTATTTTTTGCACGGGAAGGTGAGGGAACAGCTGGATGACTATCTGCTCAAGCTTCAAAGTGGGGCGCTTGATGATGAACTGGAACGGGCAGACGCCTGAGTGTTTTCGCGTAGAATTTAATGACATTGATTAATAAATCGGCCCTTGTGCCCTATACGCCTGCGCAAATGTTTGCTTTGGTTGATGAGATTGAGACCTACCCTGATTTTTTACCCTGGTGCCGAGACACCAGGGTCATTTCGCGTAATGAAGATGAGGTTCGTGCGTCGATTTCTCTGGCAAAAGGGGGGGTTGATAAAACCTTTACTACCCGCAACCGGAATCAGACGGGTAAAATGATCGAGGTGCAACTGATTGAAGGTCCCTTTAAGCGTCTGAGCGGGTATTGGCGTTTCGATCCATTGGGTGAAGAAGGGTGCAAGATCTCTCTGGATATGGAATTTGAGTTTTCGAATAAAATGCTTGATATGGTCATCGGGCCTGTTTTTAGTCAGATAGCAAACTCTCTGGTTGATGCCTTTCATCAAAGAGCCATCGACGTTTATGACAGAAAATAAGATGATAAAGATAGAAGTAGCCTATGCGCTTCCAGATGAGCAGGTGATCATTTCTGTGGAAGTGACTGAAGGTACGACTATCGAACAGGCCATTCAATTTTCTACGGTGATTGAGAAATTTCCTGAGATAAATCTTGATGCGCTTAAAGTCGGGATTTTTGGCAAATTGAAAAAAAGAAATCAGGCACTACGAGCTGGAGACCGCATTGAAATTTATCGCCCATTGATTGCTGACCCTAAAGAAGTGCGCAAAAAACGTGCAGCTCAGGGAAAAGCAATGAAAAAAGGCGGCGGCGATAAGGTTTGAATGTTACTTGGCATCTTTCTGTCTTGTCATGGTATTCCACAGGCGAGTCAGAATGCCAATATCGTCGGGATTTTGCGGGGGTACGATAACCGTTGCCGCAGCTTCTCCTGCAGATGCTGAATCGTCAATATTTTCTGAGATATTGTCATTAATGTGTTTAAGTTGATTGTTCTCGAAGAACAGAGTGGCATGCTGCTGAATGCTTTTGGCGGAATTTTTACCCGGCTCAAAGACGTAAATATAATCCCATCGGTCCGCATGAAAGGGATCCACCATGATGGGTGTACCCATAAGATATAACACCTGCTTTTTATCCATGCCCAGTTTTAATTGGGTTACCTCGTCACGAGTGATGGTATTGCCTTGCTGTACATCAATCCTGTAGACCCAGGGCAGGCGGGTTGCGACAGGGTCGCTGGTGCAGGATGTGTTTAAAAAGGTTGCAAACAGGGTAACAGGAATGAGAAGCTTTAGCATATCGTTGTCATCTACTGGATTGGCCTTTGAGGTTAGTCTGCGAATACTAACCCATACCGGCATTTTTTGTATAGCTGGGCCTTATTAACGCGGAAAATATTATGGAATCAAGTGAGCTTCGCAAACGTGGACTAAAGGCGACCTTGCCGCGGCTGAAGATTCTGGACATCCTGGAGTCAGGGGAGCAGCGGCACTTTAGCGCTGAAGATGTATATAAAAGCCTGTTGTTATCCGATGAAGATATTGGGCTTGCCACAGTCTATCGGGTGTTGACACAGTTTGAGGCAGCAGGGCTGGTTATTCGGCACAATTTTGAGTCTGGCCACTCTGTTTTTGAAATGAGCGAAGGTGACCATCATGACCATATCGTTTGCACTCAATGTGGAAAAATTACTGAATTTTTTGATGAGACAATCGAAAAATGTCAGGAAAAGGTCGCTGAAAAATCTGGATTCAAAATTCGTGACCATTCATTGACGATATATGGCGACTGTCTGGATGAAAATTGCCCGAATCTTCTTTGACGTTACCGGTTTTAATTCATGAGTAATTCTGTTTATGCTGCTGCAGCCCGTTGTATCTTCGCAGTTGAACCGGATGAAAAATGCGCTCTGACGAAAAAGGTATCTGAGCAGATTCAAACACAGCAGTTGAGTTATACAGAATCAACGTCTGCGGCTACTATCGAAGTCCCGGGGCGGCCGTTAAAACCTGTGCTCGTCCCACCCAGGATGTTAGCGCAAAGGAAACTTGGCAGTGACTCAGGTAGAGCCGCTTTTATTCATGCCATTGCGCATATCGAATTTAATGCAATCAATCTCGCCTGGGATGCGGTCTATCGTTTCAGAGGTATGCCCGGGCAATATTATCTGGACTGGGCCAAAGTCGCTCGGGAAGAGGCTTACCATTTCAGCCTGTTAAACCAGCGTCTCCAGGAAATGGGTTATGCGTATGGCGATTTTGATGCGCATGATGGTTTATGGGAAATGGCCTGTAAAACTGATCATGACGTGCTGGTTAGAATGGCGCT
>JAZGER010000246.1:0-2329 GCA_036478835.1 Gammaproteobacteria bacterium
GGCCTGATCGAAGAAGAGCAGGCGGCCGGGGCGCACGAAAAAGCGCGCAAGCAGCGCCAGCCGTTTGTCAGCTACCTGGTTGAAAATAAGTTACTCGATAGCACCGCCATTGCGATGGCCGCCAGTCAAGAGTTTGGCGCGCCGTTGCTTGATTTGAATGCCATTGATCTGGAAAGCGCCCCAGTTTCTCTAGTGGCCGAGAAGTTGATTCGAAAACTCCACGCCTTACCGCTGTTTCGTCGTGGCAATCGCTTGTTCATCGGCGTGTCTGATCCAACCAATCTGCAGGCGCTGGATGAAATCAAGTTTCATACGGGCATTCGAACGGACGCTGTCCTGGTTGAAGAAAACAAGCTCATCGAAGCGATTGAAAAAGCCCTTGATTCCAACACCAGCATGGGCGACCTGCTGGATGAAGATCTGGATAATCTGGATATTTCCGGTGGCGATGATATCGATGTCTCGGATGAGGGTCAGGATGCCGATATTGATGACGCACCGGTTGTGCGCTTTGTTAACAAAGTGTTGCTGGATGCGATTAATAAAGGCGCATCGGATATTCACATCGAACCCTACGAAAAGAAATTCCGCATTCGCTATCGCCTGGATGGGATTTTGATGGAAGCCGCATCACCACCAGTCAATATGGCGACCCGCCTGGTGGCTCGCGTCAAGGTGATGAGCCGGATGGACATTGCTGAACGGCGTCTGCCTCAAGATGGCCGGATCAAGATGAAGCTGTCGAAAAAACGGGCCATTGATTTTCGTGTCAATACCTGCCCGACGCTGTTTGGTGAGAAAGTGGTTTTGCGTATTCTTGACCCCTCCAGCGCTCAGCTCGGGATCGATGCCCTCGGTTACGAGCCAGAGCAAAAGCAGCTCTACATGGAAAACCTGGAAAAGCCTTATGGCATGATCCTGGTGACCGGGCCTACCGGCTCAGGTAAAACCGTCTCTTTGTACACAGGTCTGAATATCCTCAATACCATCGACCGAAATATTTCCACCTGTGAAGACCCGGTTGAAATTAATTTGAGTGGCATTAACCAGTGCAATATGAATCCGAAAGCCGGGCTGGATTTCGCCGCCGCCTTACGCGCCTTCCTGCGTCAGGATCCGGACATTATTATGGTCGGTGAAATTCGTGATCTTGAGACCGCTGAAATTGCGATCAAAGCTGCACAAACCGGCCATATGGTTATGTCCACGTTACATACCAATGATGCGCCGCAAACCCTGGCACGTCTGGTCAATATGGGCATTCCGCCTTACAACATTGCGTCTTCTGTGAATCTGATTATTGCTCAGCGCCTGGCTCGTCGTTTATGTAATAACTGCAAGCAACCCGTTGATCTCCCCAAACAAACACTGATAGATGAAGGCTTCTCCGAAGAAGATGCCGGGAATATCACAATCTATGCGCCTGTTGGCTGTGATGCCTGCTCCGACGGCTACAAGGGCCGGGTAGGCATCTATCAGGTGATGCCAATCTCCGAAGCCATTGGCCGCATTATTATGGAAAATGGAAATGCCATGGATATCGCTGACCAGGCACTCGAGGACGGCATCCCCGATCTGCGTATGTCGGGTCTGCAAAAAGTAAAAGACGGCATGACCAGTCTTGATGAAGTTAACCGCGTAACCAAGGATTAAATACCATGGCACAAGCAGCATCCGCCAAACAGTTCCCTTTTGCCTGGGTAGGCACCGACAAGAAAGGCAAAAAAGTTAAAGGCGAAACTATTGCCAGCACGCCGGCTATCGTTAAAGCCGAGCTACGAAAAATGGGGCTTAAGCCGGTAAAGGTAGCCAAAAAATCTACTTTGTTCAGTGCCAGAAAACAGAAAATTGGTCCTAAAGATATTTCTATTTTTATGCGCCAACTGGCAACCATGCTGTCTGCTGGTGTTCCACTGGTGCAGTCGTTTGACATTATTGGTCGCGGCAATGACAACCCGTCAGTGCAAGACTTGCTAATGAATGTCAAAGCCGAAGTTGAATCGGGTAGTACACTGTCGGCTTCGCTGGCCAAACACCCACTGTATTTTGATGAGCTGGTCTGTAATCTGGTCAATGCAGGTGAGCAGGCCGGGATACTGGAAGGCTTGCTGGACAAGATCGCCACCTATAAAGAAAAAACCGAGAACATGAAGGCCAAGATTAAAAAGGCCATGTTCTATCCGGTTGCTGTTTTGATTATTGCCTTTATTGTTACCGCTATTTTGCTGATATTTGTTGTTCCCCAGTTCAAGGAAATCTTTGCCGGTTTCGGCGCTGATCTGCCTGCCTTTACATTATTTGTTATTGGTATTTCTGAGTGGATGCAGAA
>JAZGER010000247.1:0-16208 GCA_036478835.1 Gammaproteobacteria bacterium
GAGATTTGAGAGGAGCTGCTTCTAGTACGAGAGGACCGAAGTGGACGTACCTCTGGTGTTCCGGTTGTCACGCCAGTGGCATTGCCGGGTAGCTATGTACGGACAGGATAACCGCTGAAAGCATCTAAGCGGGAAGCCCCCCTCAAGATGAGATCTCACTGGGACTTTAAGTCCCCTAAAGGGTCGTGGAAGACCACCACGTTGATAGGCTGAGTGTGGAAGCACAGTAATGTGTGAAGCTAATCAGTACTAATTGCCCGTGAGGCTTGACCATATAACACCCAAGCAATATTGGTGATGGTTAATACATACCTGCGTTTTACAACTTTCCAAATTTGATCTTCAGAACTATCTGTTGATCTACCAGTATGCCTGGCGGCCATAGCGAGTGTGAACCACCCGATACCTTTCCGAACTCGGAAGTGAAACTGCTCAGCGCCGATGATAGTGTGGGGTTTCCCATGTGAAAGTAGGACACTGCCAGGCTTTAATACCAAAAACCCTGATCATTTATTGATCAGGGTTTTTTTATTATGGGAAATTTTTATGAAAATCTATACGAACAAGTCTGTTTTTGTTTCCTGTTACGTCAAATCTTTCTTAGATACATCACTACCACAAGTGTATCCACAGTGGACGTCTGCATTAATGCAGCCTCATGGGTTATTGAACAAGTAATATAGCCATAAATAGCGATGTCAATTGTAGAGCGGTGATAGGATAGATTTACTCTGTCCTCAATTATATAATCAGCAGGTATAATGGGCTGGCCATATTGCTTAATCACCTCAATCGCTGCTATACACAGATGCCTTGTTTAACTAGTTAAACAAGGCATTGGGCAAGCTCTAGTAAGGTGCGAATTTGGCAATAAGCGGCAACACAGGGAAAACTCTCTACATGATTTGTTTTCATTCATAAGTAATATTAATTAAGGTATTAATAATACTGCATTCAAATACAATTAAATACTAATATACTTACCCATACGTTTGAACAGGACGAAAGGTTTCTATCTTTCAAATAACTTTCTTTAATAAGGAGCACAAGTATCATGAAAATTATATCCAAGTTTGTTTCGGCACTTGCACTGATTGCTGCCTCTTCTGCATCAGCAGCCTGGTGGGGTGGTAACAGCGATGAAAAAATAGTCGCAGAAAAATCGGCTGATACAGCAAAAACGGCAGTAACAGAGTCAGCTGCTGCGGTGACGGAAACCACTAACAATGCAGTGAATGCAACGCAAGAGGCTGCAAACAGTGCGGCTGCCGGAAATGCCAATACAGTTGGCGCTGCCAACGGGTCATTCGGTTTTAACATGGGCGGCAATGCTGCTGGTAACGCAAACACAGCTGGCAACACAAATACGGCTGGAGTGGGCACAGGTGCAGCAAGCGGTAACACTGCAGCTCACACTAACGCGAATACTGCAGGTAACGGCGCTGCTAACGGTTCATTCGGCTTTAATATGGGCGGTAATGCTGCTGGTAACGCAAACACAGCCGGCAACGCAAACACTGGAAATGCCAATGGAACGGGCAATGCTGCTGCTAACGGTTCATACGGCTTTAATATGGGCGGACGTGCGACGGGTAATGGTAATGTTGCAGGAAATGCAAACACAGCCGGCAATGCAAATACAGCAGGTAATACAAACGGTAGTGGCAGATCGAATGGCTCATTCGGGTTCAACATGAATGGTCGTGCAACAGGTAACAGCAATGTTCGCGGTAACAGTTACGGCAATGGCTACAATCCTGTTAATGGTTATAACAACCCATATTACAGTAATGGTTACTACCCTACTGCCCCGGTCCAACAGGGTGCTGCGCCAGCGACATCGTTTGCTCCGCCAGCGCCAGTCTGGTCACAAGAGCAGGCAAATGCAATGCAACAGCAGCAGACGAAAGCGTATGAAGCTGCTCGCGCAGAACAGATGAAAAGAATTACTGCACAACGCGCACAGTTTGAAGCAGCGCGAGAAGCGCAGCGTAAGATGGTCGCAGCACAACGTGAAGAATTTGAGAAGAGCCCTGCATTTACGGCGCAAAAGGCTGCTTACGAATTACATCAGGAACGAATGAAGAAGCTGGATCAGCGCAGAAAAGATGCTGATGCCTGTTTCCAGAAACTGCGCGAAGCTGAGCAGGCTGATGTTATGGCACCCGATGCATAACGGGCATCGTTAATAAAAAAAGGGTGCGCATTTGCGCACCCTTTTTTTTTGCGTGGGTTTAATTCTGATATGTTGGGTTAGATGTTTTTATTCAAGCTCAACAGTTTTCAAACCCACTTGCTGGGAGTACCAGGCAGAAACATCTTTTTGGTCCTTTTTTGATAGTCCGGCAGCAAAGCCTGACATAATCGGATTACTACGGGCACCCGTTTTATAATCAGATAGTGCCTGTCGTAAATAGCTAGCGTGTTGTCCGGCAAGTTTTGGGTATTGCGGATCAGCACTATTGCCGTCAACGCCATGGCATGACTGGCAGGTTTGTTCTGCAATCGCTTTACCAGCTGCGGCATTGCCACCCGCTGAGAGTGGTTGGCTAAATCCGGCGATAGCCACGATAGCCGTCATAATTTTACATGTCTTGTTCATGATTTTTCTCTGTCTCCAAGTGGAATTAGTTTGCCTGTGTACTGAAGTAAGCTGCAATATCTTCCATATCCTGCTGGCTTAATGAGGAAGCCTGAGCCTTCATTGTGGCGTGCGATCGTTGGCCGGCTTTATAAGCCTGCAGGGCTGAGACGATATAGGGGGCATGTTGTCCGGCTAGTCTGGGGACATAATACGTCGGGTACACATTGGAATAACTCGGTATTCCATGGCAACCCATGCAGGTGAATGCCTTGTCTTTTCCTGTGGCCGCATCGCCTGCAGCAAATCCTGACACAGGGGTAAACATTAACGTCATAGCCGTGATAATATATTGTGTTTTCATGGTCCTCTCTCGTTGGTTATGAGTGAATGGCATCTTGGCTTACTGGATACTTTTCCCCGGTTGATTTGTTGTTTCGCCTTTAAATCACTCTGTTACAAACCGGGATCGGGGCGGATTATATAACAAGCGACTGCGCTGATGTAGTGATTACCAGTCACCTGATGCGGTATTTACTCTTTAATCTATGCTCAGGCAGCTGTAACAAAGCACATTCATGACGTATTTAAAACCCACGCCCGTAGATCTTGAAGCGATAAAAACTGCACTCGACCAGTGTATGGCAAACGAGTTGCCTGGGCTGTTGCGCGAATGGGCGAAGGTGAAAACCAGGCAGTCGCGAGACCAGGTATTCGACCAGGCGCTCCTGAAGCTTCAGGAAAAGGTGCAACGCTCACTCGAGCGAGTCAACAAAAGGCGCGCAGGTTTGCCCTGTCCAGTTTATCCGGCGGGGTTACCCGTTGTTGAGCGCCGTGAAGACATTCTAACAATACTGGAGAAACATCAGGTCGTCATTCTTTGTGGTGAAACTGGCTCAGGTAAGACAACTCAGCTGCCAAAGCTATGCCTCGAGCTAGGGCGGGGGACAAAAGGTAAAATTGGCCATACACAACCCCGCAGGATTGCGGCACGCAGTCTGTCAGCACGCATTGCGGAAGAGTTAAAAACCGTACCTGGCCAACAGGTCGGTTATAAAATCCGATTTCAGGATAGAGTATCTGAAAATACTTATATCAAAGTGATGACCGATGGCATCCTGTTGGCTGAAACTCGATCCGACCCCGACCTGCGTGAATACGACACGATTATTATTGATGAAGCGCATGAACGTAGTCTGACGATAGATTTCCTGCTGGGGTACTTGCGTCAATTGCTGCCTCGTCGACCGGACCTCAAGGTTATTATTACCTCTGCAACCATTGACCCCGAGCGCTTTTCCAGGCACTTTAATAATGCGCCTATATTTGAAGTTTCGGGCCGCAGCTATCCGGTTGAAATTCGTTACCGGCCAGTGGGCAGCGAAGAAAATTCCGAAGAAAGGGAGCGAGAGCAGGCGATTGTCGATGCGGTTGACGAGCTCAAACGGATTGGTTCAGGTGATATATTGATTTTTTTACCTGGTGAGCGAGATATTCGAGAAACCACTGAGTTTTTACGCAAGCAGGTAGGCAGCAGCTATGATGTCTTGCCGTTATATGCGCGGCTGTCATCCGACCAGCAAAACCAGATTTTTAAACCGCATAAAAAACGCCGTATCGTGCTGGCGACCAACGTGGCGGAGACCTCATTAACGGTACCCGGTATACACTATGTGATTGATCCTGGTGTTGCGCGAATGAGCCGTTACAGTTATCGCACACGTGTGCAGCGTTTGCCGATAGAAGCGGTTTCCCAGGCGTCAGCTAATCAGCGTAGCGGGCGTTGTGGGCGTATCGCTGCGGGTGTGTGCATACGCCTGTATAGCGAAGAGGACTTTGATTCCCGTCAGGCGTTTACTGACCCTGAAATCCAGCGCACTGATCTGGCTGCCGTTATCCTGCAGATGCTGGCATTATCGCTGGGTCATATCGAAGACTTTCCATTCATAGACCCGCCCGACTCTCGCTATGTGCGAGATGGCTATCGGTTACTGGCTGAACTGGGAGCAACGGATACTGAAAATCAGTTAACACAAACAGGTAAAGCACTGGCGCATTTACCTGTCCATCCCCGTTTGGGCCGCATGTTGTTAGCTGCGAATGACTACAATTGTCTGGCCGAAGTGTTGATAATTGCCGCAGCGCTCGAAGTGGCGGACCCCTTCGAGCGACCCTTAGAGTTTGCCGCCATCGCTGATGAAAAACATGCACCCTTTCTTGATAAGACATCAGATTTTATGAGTTATCTCAAGCTCTGGAAAGTCTTCCAGGAGCAAAGAAAAATCCTGTCTCAGAATAAGCTGCGCAAATGGTGTAAAGAAAATTTTATTGCTTACATGCGAATGCGAGACTGGCAGGATATTTGCCGCCAATTATCGGGCATGATGAAAGCTAATGTTGACTGCCGTGATGCAGCGTTGAGTGCCAGTTACGAATCTATCCATCGAGCGTTGCTGACGGGGCTGTTGGGTCAGGTTGCGATGTTGTCAGAAGAAAAAGAATACCTGGCAGCAAGAAATTTGAAGTTCCGTATTTTTCCTGGATCCTCCTTGAAAAAAGCCACGGCAAAGTGGGTGATCGCTGCCGAGTTAATCGAAACTACTCGACGCTATTTACGCAAAGTCGCTCAGGTTCAGCCGGAGTGGATAGAAGCTATTGGGCAGCCATTACTGAAACACAGCTATTCAGAGCCGCACTGGCATATGCACAGTGCTAGAGTGATGGCATTCGAGCGAGTGACACTGTTTGGATTACCGGTTGTTTTGCGGCGAAAAATTCATTTCGGTCCGCTGGATAAAGCTGTCGCGCGTTCAGTTTTTATCCGTCATGCGCTGGTGCAGTTAGAGTACCGGTCACGTGAACCCTTTATGCAGCATAATAAGTCGTTACTCGAGTCGCTTGGCGCGCTGGAAGCAAAGTCCAGGCGCCCGGATTTGTTAGTGCAGGACAATATTCTGTACGAATATTTTAATCAATTGATCCCGGAAAACATCGTCAGCGGAGCAACTTTTGAAGGATGGTGGAAAAAACAAAAGAGTGAGGATGCGCAACGGCTAAACCTGCAAAGAGAACAGATCATGCTGCATGAAGGGGCAGGAATTTCCGCCCAACAATACCCAGATCATATAGAATTGCATGGCGTTCGACTGCCATTGCGGTATCAGTTTACCCCTGGGCAGCAGGCAGATGGTGTTGGTGTGGAAGTTCCTGCCGTTGCGTTAAAGCAGTTTACCGTAGAGGATTTTGACTGGCTGGTACCGGGGTTATTGCAGGAGAAAGTTGAGCTGTTGATTAAGTCTCTTCCGAAGCAATGGCGCCGGTATTTTGTTCCTGTACCGGAGTTTTCCAGAGCTTTTATCGCGTCAAATACTACGCACTCGGAGACAATTATTTCAACACTGACTAAAGCATTAGAAGGTAACTCGTCTGTCACGATACCGCAGTCAGAGTGGCACCCTGAAAAATTACCCGCTTATCTATCAACCTATTACTATCTGATGAATAGCGAGGGTGGTTGTATCGCAGAAGGAAGAAACTGGCTTCAATTGCAGGATCAGTATGCGGATCATGCTAAAGCAGATTTTTCGGCTGCCAGTACGGGGTCGTTTATTGAGCGACAAATTACGCGGTGGGATTTCGGTGACCTCCCGGAAACAGTGAGCCTGACATCAGCAGGCGTTGAAATCTATGGTTACCCGGCTGTAACTCTGCTTGCTGGAGAATTATATTTGAAGCTGCATGAGAATGCAGTCATTGCGAATGCGGCACACAGGGAAGGTGTTCTAAAACTCTTCGAATGGAGTTTGCAGAGAGCTTACAAGGATGTCAGGCGTGGGTTGCATGGCATGCAAAAACAATGTTTGCAGTTTTCATCTTTAGGCCAGTGCGATGCCTTGCGCGATGATATTATGAAGGCGGTGTTGCTGGCAGTGTTCATGAAAAGCGAAAGTTCAGTTCGAACTGAGGCGGGTTTCAGTCAGTTGCTGGAAGCAGGGCGCACACAGGTAAGTTCCAGTGCAAATGAAATCACGCAGTGGAGTGCTGCAGCGCTTGAGGAATATCACGCCTTAAACCGCCAGTTAAAAAAATCTCTGCATCCTTCCATGCTCCGGGTTGCTGAAGATGTGCGTAACCAGTTAAATAAGCTGATCTACCCGGGGTTTGTCAGTAACACGCCGTTACACTGGCTACCGCATCTCGCTCGCTACCTTCAGGCCGCAAGGCTTCGTCTGAACAAATATTCAAGTAAAGAAAGTCAGGATAGAGCAAGTAGCGCTATTGTCGATGGTTTTATCCAGCGCTATGAAAAGGTGACGGGTATGAAAGAGAATCATCCGGAGTTTTTGGAAATGCGCTGGTGGATAGAAGAGCTGAGAGTGTCGCTGTTCGCTCAGGAATTGAAAACGTCGATCAAGATATCGGCAGAGCGCTTGAATAAAGCCTGGCCGAAACTGTAGATAATTATGAGGCCTTTTCACGATAAATTTTATAACCGCCAGGCGTTTTTCCAGCTCTAGTTTTTTTGTTTGCATTGTGCAAAGGCCTCAAGATATTGCTCCATGTAGGGTAACTAACAAAAACGAAAAATAACTGGTTAAGCATAGGTTTGGATATTAGTTTGCAAACTGAATGACAGGCCCTGTTCAATTACACCACTCTGTTTGCGTTGGGTTCATCTCCCTCCGCTGTAAGGCGGCAATCCAGTCAGTAGCTCTCCATTGATGTATACGAAAGATCATGGCAGTTCTGACCCCCTTGCTCTAGTTGGCCTTAAGTGCTAGATTCAGTAAAAATAAAAATTAATTAAGGTTCAGCGCAGGCTGTATGCAGATTTAGGGGAAGACGCAGAATGGTAAAAAAATCGCTAATATCCATTTTTTCAATTATTTTTATCTGTTTGTCCTGTGTCGTCCATGCAGGTAAAAATAAGATACCAGATAATTTTCTTCGAGATATTGATTACAGAAATCCTGGTGCGGTGGTTTCGCTTAAATCGATCGATCCCAATAAAGAGCTTCAGTCGGATGCTTCCAAGTTGACGCCAGGGCCATTAAGGTTTGCTGTGGCAAACCGCGTAAAAATTTCCCCGGATACGCACGGGGAATGGGTTAATAAATCAGCGCATGTAAAACTTTGGCAAGTACATATTCGAGTAGATAATGCGACAGATTTAAATCTGGGGTTTTCTGATTTCAATTTGCCTGATGGTGCGACGCTATATTTTATTAATAAAAAATTTGATTTTCTTGGTGGTCCATATACTTCAAAAAACAATAAGGTTCACCACAAATTCTGGAGCCCGATCATGCCGGGTAGCGAGATAACTCTTTTACTTTACGTCCCTAAAAAAAATATTAAAAAACTAAAACTTCGTCTTGGTTCAGTGAACGCAGGCTACCGAGATTTATATGGTACAACGGGACTGCCGAACCTGTCCAAGCAGGGTAGCTGCAATATTGATACTGTGTGTCGTGAGGCGAATAACTGGCGCGATGAAATTCGCAGCGTTGCCAGGATATCTATCGATGGAACGGGTTTGTGTACGGCAACATTATTGATGGACAGTGACGAAACGTATCGTCCATTTTTACTCACAGCGCATCATTGTGGTATTACTGCAGCCAAGGCGTCTTCAGTTGTCGCTTACTGGAATTACGAGTCTTCATCCTGCGGTGCCCATAGTGGCGGTTCTTTAGCGCAAAATCAGTCGGGTGCAGTTCTCAGGGCATCAAAATACGATGTGGATATAACGCTGTTGGAGCTGGATGATTTGCCTGAGCCCTCATTTAATGTCTTTTATTCGGGCTGGAACAGGACGGTTAACGCGGCCATTGGAGCGGTTGGTATACACCATCCGAATGCGGATGAAAAAGCCATTTCATTTAATCACGATGTCCTGCGGTCGGGCCAAAGCTGCATTGGGACTAGCACGGAAAATACGCATTGGTATTTAAACTGGGAGCAGGGAACGACTGAGCCGGGTTCGTCTGGTTCGGGGATATGGAACGACCGCCACCAGCTAGTCGGTACGCTTTCAGGTGGTTTTGCTTCCTGTGATAACTTATCGGGTGATGATTGTTATGGTCGTTTGACAGCCGCCTGGGGCCGCAATTTATCGGCGTCTGAAGGTCTTGGCCACTGGCTTGACCCTGAGAATACCCAGGCTATTTTCATTAATGGTTCGGATTTGCCGCCTGCTTTACCAGAGCCACGATTTATCAGTCCGGCGGCGGACCAGGTTTTTGCAGCTGGCAGCCATGTGACTGTCAACTGGCGTAGAACAAGCCCTGTAGCGTCTTATCATGTCGATTACTCTGAAAAATGTACGCCTGATATTGCGTTTCTTGATGCCGCGGAAGTGTCCGGAGAAAGCTGGACGAGCAGCCGGCGAAATACCAGGGATGACTGGAACTTAGACCGGCACAGTTACCGTGGTGATTTTGGTTGGTTTGCGGCGTCGCCCGGTTTTTCTCTGGAGCAAGTGTTGACATTAGCTGTGCCCGAATCAGTTCCGCCACATGCAATATTAAGCGTATGGCATGATTATGATTTAGAGCAAGGCTTTGATGGTGGATTGATCGAATTATCTACCAACGGGGTTCACTGGATCGATTCCAGCCCTTACCATATTCAGCATAATTACAACGGAACCGTTGGTTCCAATGCCGCCTTTACCGGAAACAGCCACGGCTACCAGGAAACGCAAATGAGACTGGCGTCGTTTTCGGGGCAATCACTGTTTATTCGTTTCAGGCTGCTCACGGATGACAGTGTTTCCCGAAACGGCTGGTATATTGACCATCTTTCGATTTTCTCTGATTTCGAGCCACAATGGATGCCTGTGACGGTAACCGCAGCGGGCCGTAATCATTTTGACTGGGTTGTGCCGCAAGCGACGAGCGGTGAGTCTTGCCTGCGGATACAGGGTACGGCGCCAGGTTTTCGAAATACTTCGACAATGATTAGTCCCCCCTTTCGCATTCAGGATATCTCCCCAGAATTAACGATAACTGCAACGGTGAATAAACTTCCTGGCGTACAGCCCGGGGCTGTGCTGGACGTCGGTAAAAACGCGACCTGGAAATACTTCATTACAAATCAGGGGAATGTTGAGATCAGGGATATGGAGTTGCGAGAAAAACAGAAAATCCCTACGGTTGGCGCCTGGGAAATAATCTGTACTATCCGGTCAATTCCTCCGGGTGCGACGAGAAGTTGTAGTAACGTAGTGGTGACAAAAGAAGGCGGGCACAAATCGATACTCGTAGCGCGGACAAGGCTCGCTACGGGTAAGCACTATGAGAAATCGATTAATACTTTTTATACAGGAACTATAAAGCCTTTGGTTTACTCTCTGAGTGTCCTGGTTAATGGTTTGAGATCAGAGAAACCAGGCGCGAGTATAGCGGCTGGGAGCCAGCTGTCATGGGTGTATACGGTGACAAATACTGGGAACCGCCCGTTGAATGCTATCGAAATAAAAGGGCGGAAGAAATCCCCCCAACTGGGGCGTTGGGAGACGCTGTGTCACATCAATTACATTCCAGTCAATCGAAGTAAAAGTTGCTCATCAACGTCCGTTGCGGTTGCGGGACAGTATAAAGCTCTGATTATTAGCAACGCAGGTTCAAATCATAAATCTGAACAGTCAGCTCTGGTTTTTTACAAAGGGGAGCATAGCAATGTGCCGCAATCTTCTGTGTTTACACTGGCCGTGTTGGCTAACAGGTTGTCAACAGATCGCCCTGGGCCGGTTTTCAATACTGGAACCTTAATTGACTGGAGTTATGCTGTTCATAATCCTGGTCGGACGGATCTGCGAAATATCGTTATCAATGGCCGCCAGAAGCTACCCTCAACAGGCGCGTTAAATGAGCTGTGTCGTTTCAAAACGATTCCTGCCGGCGGGACAAAAACCTGTCATCGAAGAAAAAGAGCTGAAAAGGGGCCTTATAAGCAATTGGTGACGGTAGAAGGGCAGGGTTTCCAGGCGACAGTAAGCGCTTTTTATCGAGGCAGGTAAATGTGGCGCTATTCCTGGCGCATTGATAGTGCAGCTCTACAAGGACCCAGGTTAGCCGTTAAATCGTCTAAATATTAACGTCGCGTTTGTTCCGCCAAAGCCAAAACTGTTAGACATGACTGTTGTTAAACCGGCATTATCTTTTCGTTCACGGACAATCGGGCAGCTTTCAGCGACTGGGTCAATCGTCTGAATATTAGCAGAAGCGCAAAGGAAGTCGTTTTTAAGCATGAGCAATGAGAAGATTGCTTCGTGTACGCCTGCTGCGCCGAGTGAGTGGCCGCTCAGGGACTTGGTAGAACTGATGGCAGGTAGAGCATCCCCAAACACGTTTTTCATGGCCTCCAGCTCGCGTACGTCGCCGACAGGGGTGCTGGTGCCATGAGCGTTAATGTAATCTATGGGTGTGTCAGTGGTCGCCATCGCCTGTTGCATACAGCGTACGGCGCCTTCACCGGATGGTTGTACCATATCGTAGCCGTCAGAGGTTGCACCATACCCCACCAGCTCTGCATGAATTCGTGCGCCGCGTTTTTGTGCGTGCTCCAGCTCTTCCAGTACTAGCATGCCGCCACCGCCTGCGATAACAAAACCGTCGCGGTCAGCGTCATAGGCGCGTGAAGCTAATGTTGGGGTATCGTTGTATTTTGACGAAAGAGCGCCCATCGCATCAAATAACAGGGTGAGTGACCAGTGTAGCTCTTCCCCGCCTCCAGCGAAAACGATATCCTGTTTGCCCATCTGGATTTGCTCACAGGCATTGCCGATACAGTGTGCGCTGGTCGAACAGGCTGAACTGATCGAATAATTGATACCCTTGATTTTGTAGGCGGTAGAGAGGCAGGCTGAGTTGGTGCTCCCCATCGTTCTTGGCACCATGAATGGGCCCACTTTTTTGGCACTTTTTTCTCTTAGTAGATCAACAGCAAGCGATACGTTTTCTGTCGATGTGCCTCCGGAACCGGCAATCAGACCTGTTTTCGGGTTTGAAATTTGATCTTCTTCCAGCCCGGCATCTGCAATGGCTTCTTTCATTGCAATATAATTATAGGCTGCACTATCGCCCATGAAGCGCCGTAGTTTCCTATGGACGAGACTATTAATATCTATATCCACTTCGCCATGTACGTGACTGCGAAAGCCAAGTTCTTTGTATTTATCGCAGTGAACAATACCCGAGCGCCCGGCTTTTAAAGACGCCAGTACGTCAGTTTGATTGGTGCCCAGGCTTGACACGATTCCCATGCCAGTGACTACAACTCTTCTCATAATAGTATTCTCAGAAATTATCTGTTGAGGTAAACAGGCCAACGCGCAGGCTTTTTGCTGCGTAGATTTCACGGCCATCGATCTCCATCGTGGCGTCACCGATGCCCATGTAAAGTTTTCTTTCCATGACGCGGCGCATATCGATACGGTAGGTTACCAATTTACCTTTCGGCAAAACCTGGCCGGAGAATTTAACCTCCCCTGCACCTAATGCCCTGCCGCGCCCCGGTCCTCCTATCCAGCCAAGAAAAAAGCCAATTAACTGCCACATGGCATCCAGGCCCAGACAGCCAGGCATGACCGGGTCAGTTTCAAAATGGCAATCAAAAAACCAGAGGTCAGGTTTGATATCCAGTTCGGCGATAATAACACCTTTGTCGTATTTTCCGCCTTCTCTGCTGATTTTTGTAATGCGATCAAACATCAACATGGGTGGAAGTGGTAAGCGAGCGTTACCAGGTCCGAATAAATTACCGTGGCCGCATTCCAGCAGCTCTTCGAGGGAGTAGGCGTTCTGGTTCGTTAAGTTGGTCATTGTGTGTATGGGTTCCGCTTGGCAGATTGTAAGCTCGCCATTTTAACGGTATGTGGCGCGTGTAGGAAGCGGTATTAATTTCACAATCGAATATCATTGGCAATAGGGAGTTTTGTAGGCATTATCTACCGCCTAACCTGGAGTGTAACTAGAAAATTGAGGGCAATAAGATGACCGATACATCGTTTTCCTTTCGTGCGGGCGAGCTGCTGGAAATAATACTTGAGCGAATGGAGAGTCTTGAAGTGCTTGAAGATCTGGATATGGATTTAATCGATGGCGTACTCACTGTTGAATTTCCGGATGAGGCACAGATGATTATTAACCGGCAGTCGAGCACCCAGCAAATATGGCTGGCCTCACCTAAGGGACCGGCGCACTTTTCGTTTGATGAGACCATGTCCGAGTGGATTGATGACAAAACCGGAGTGGGTCTGCGCGACACGCTGAATGAAGTTTTGTCTGTAAAAGTGAAGGCGAGCATTGTTCTTGATGCATTTTGATTCGCAGGTATTGTTAATCTCTGAAATTATTGAATTGTAGCGGAAGATCAAAGGTGCCTTTTTTCAACAGGCTGATGACATTTTGCAGGACATCGCGTTTTTTTCCGGTAATGCGTACCTTGTCACCCTGAATACTGGCTTGCACTTTTAGCTTTTCGTCCTTAATGGTTTTTACAATTTTGCGAGCAATGTCCTGAGAAATGCCTTGTTGGATATCTAGTTTCTGGCGAACCTGATTATTACCTTGCTCAATTTTTCCGGGTGTTATCGCCTGAATATCGACACCGCGTTTTGCCAGCTTTGTATTCAGGATTTCACGGACCTGTTTTAGCTGAAAATCACTGTCGGCTTTTACGCTGACTTCTTTATTTTGAAACTCAATCCCGGCACTGCTGCCTTTAAAGTCAAAGCGAGTGCCGACTTCACGGTTGGTTTGGTCAACGGCGTTAGATACTTCCTGCATATCAGTTTCAGAGACGATGTCAAATGAAGGCATTGTTTTATTCCAGTGGAGTCAATCAGGTATAGTAAACCTAATTATACGGGTTCAGGCAAGATCAATGAATAGTCTAAAATTTCTTCAGCGGTGTCGGTTTATTTCTCCAAAGCATCGCCTGGAGTGGTATCCGCCCTTTTTTTTCATGCGAATAAAGGTTCTGGAGATGGATGAGAAGTGGAACTCAATTCGCTTAAGCCTGCCTTTAACGATGTTATCCAGAAATATGGGGGATAGTATGTTTGGAGGCTATCAGGCGGCGGTTGCTGACCCCATTGCAGCAATCGCATGTGCGCGACAATTTCCAGGATATACTGTCTGGACCAGGACGCTTTCGCTTGATTTTGAGTTTCCAGGTAATTCTGATCTTGAATTGCGATTTAAGTTTCCTGCTGAGACAAAAAAGAAAATTCAAGAGGATCTTGCCAGGAAAAATAGAAGTACGCCCGAGTTCATGTATGGCTTATACCGGGGTGACGGGCAGTGTTGCACAACAATAAAATGCCTGGTGGCGATTCGACCTGCAGGCTATCAAAAAAAATTATCGACAGGAACAATCAGGCAGGATGAGTAGCGTGCTCTGTTTTGGGTTTGTCCGTTTGCTTTTGTAATGTTTTTTCCAGTTGCTGAATCTGAAGTTGACACAATCCTGATTTTTCCCTGCTCCAGTAGTGTAATAATGGAAGTAGTTTGTCTAATAACCGATCAGCGTCGACATCATTGCGAATAAGTTCTTTGCCTAGATGAGCTAACTGATCCAGTGGTGACGGCGCTCGCCTGGCAGTGCTGGATGCATTTGTTGGCGTGTGGTTAGTGCGTTTTGATTTTTGAGGGTTTAATGGGTTGGCGGAATCAGTGATGATGACGTTTCCACCGCAACCGTAGGCAATCGCCAGTTTTTCGTTTGCATCTGTAATCAGCTGTTTAAACTGCGTGTCGTATCGTAAGACGGGGCAGCTTAATCCTGCACTAACGGTAATTTGGGTATTAGAATCATTGATTGAGAATGCTTGTTTTTCCAGAGCGCATTTATAGCTATCAGCCATGTGCCGAGCACTGATCGGGTCAGCATCGGGCAAGAGTACGCTGAATTCGGCTAAACCTGTGCGGGCAACAATGTGCTGGGTACCCTTACTTGTCATGAGAAGTTCCAGGATCTGTTTTGCGAGATGGTCAATAAAGGCCTTGCCCTGGCGAAGAAATAACACTTTGTATTTGTCAATTTCGATTTTTAGCAGTGATACTTCCCGGTGGTGTCGATTTGCCTGAGCAATGAGTGCTTCCCCTTGCCTTAGAAACTCATCTTCGGAAAATGCTTTTAATGCCCGAGGTGGTTTCGACTGAATATTGACACTTTCTGTTTGCTGATTGACTTGAATAAGTGACTGAATAGAGTCATTCAGTGTTTTGCCATTAAAAGGTTTCCTAATAAAGGCGTTCGCACCCGCTGCTAGAACCGTCTGCCTGTTGCCATCGCCCTTATCTGCACCGGATGCGATAATGATGGGCAGTGATTGTATTCCTTCGTCTTCTGATTGCCGGATGCACTTAACTAATTCCAGACCACCCAGATTTGGCATGGATAGATCTGAAATAACCAGGTCGATTGTCTGCGTGCTGTTCAGGGTTTCCCAGGCGGCCTTACCATCTACCGCTTCAATCAAATGGTAGGTATTTGACAGGATTTTTTTTGCGGCAGCGCGAACAAGGCGAGAATCATCGACAAATAGGATGGTGATTTCTGACGGGTGCATGGAGAAGCCTCTTTAAGTTGTCTTTACTTATCGGCTGTAATCGTTTTTGTCTTTAATAGAATGGATTCAGGGTGATTTTAGTAAATCATTGTTTTTAATAAAAAAAGGCCCGCTAGTGCGGGCCTTTTTAAAACAAGATGCAGCAAAATCAGCTGCATGGAGAGAGTTGTTGCTTATCTCCGTCTTGCTGTTTTCTTTCTTGTAGTGCGTTTTTTGGTAACCCGTTTCTTCTTGGCTACCTTTTTCTTTGCAGTGCGTTTTTTGGTAACCCGTTTCTTCTTGGCCACCTTTTTCTTCGCAGTGCGTTTTTTGGTAACCCGTTTCTTTTTGGCTACCTTTTTCTTTGCAGTGCGTTTTTTGGTAACCCGTTTCTTCTTGGCTACCTTTTTCTTCGCAGTGCGTTTTTTGGTAACCCGTTTCTTCTTGGCTACCTTTTTCTTTGCGGTGCGTTTCTTTGTTACTTTCTTCTTGGCTACTTTTTTCTTAGCAACCGGGCGTTTCTTTCGAACTACCTTTTTCTTTGCGGTAGTCTTGCGTCGTACTACTTTTTTACGTACTGCCATCTTGGATACCTCCTAGCGAGTTCACGGTTCGCGCAACGTAACGGCGTTAACAGGGCGAACTTTAATGAAAAAAGAATAAATTACAACACCTAAGTGATGTTTCATACTATTATTGTCGCGTAAATAAAGATCTAAAAAGCGCTATATTTTATTTGAGTCTAGCGCTGTATGTTAGCGTTGAGTGTTATGCGACATGGGGTTTGCAAGTAAATAGTAGTGTAATATGCATTCCAAGTGAAAAATATCCTGGTAATGATTTGTGAATATTTGATTGGTCGTTGCTGATGAATGATGAGTTTCGGGTAATTAAAAAAAAATAAAAAATATCCAGATAAATGCAAAAGGGCGGTGAAAATTGAATGAAAATTTATTGCGCGAATGATAGAGAGGAAAATTTGTGAGCCATTTTATGCAAGAAAAAACTGAAAAGCTTAATCATTTTTTATGGTCTGATGTCGTGGCTAGTCGTTCTCAATTCCATAAA
>JAZGER010000248.1:0-9421 GCA_036478835.1 Gammaproteobacteria bacterium
TCGATCTGCGCACCCATCGCTTTCAACGGGTCAGTGACCCGTCGCATGGGTCGGCCCATTAATGAGCTATCACCCACCAACTCCGAATCAAACTGTTGCCCTGCCAAAAGCCCGGATAATAACCGCATCGATGTTCCGGAGTTCCCCAAATCCAGCGGCTGGCTCGGTGGACGCAAACCCTGCATACCGACACCATGAATTTTCACATGCCCATTATCAGGGCCTTCTATTTTAACGCCCATCTCACGAAAAGCGGCCAGTGTTGCCAGGCTGTCTTCGCCCTCAAGAAAACCATTTACTTCCGTTACCCCTTCTGCAAGGGCTCCCAGCATAATTGATCGATGGGATATCGACTTGTCACCCGCCACTCGGATAGCGCCCTGTAAATGGCCACCCGCCTGCACAATAAACTGAATTTCATCCTGACTGCTCATCGTTAATCCTGCTGAATAAAATCATCACGCGCCTGTTTGGCGCTGGTGAACAATGCAAGAATTTTCTCGCCATCGTCATTTTGTAATGCCTGCTTCAATACACTCAGGTCATCATCGAAGCTCTCAATCATTGAGATGATCGCCGACTTGTTAGCCAGGCAAATATCTCTCCACATAACAGAATCGCTCGATGCTATACGGGTAAAATCCCGAAAGCCCCCTGCAGCATACGTAAATATTGCACTCGATTCATTTAATCGGGATAGACTTTCAACCAGAGTAAACGCTAACACATGCGGCAGATGGCTGGTTGCTGCCAGCACATCATCGTGCTGCGCCACTGTCATTTGTGAAACATGGGCACCCGTTGCCTGCCATAGTGCGGTGATCGTCTCTATCGCTGGACGGCTGGTGTTTTCCAATGGCGTTAATATGACTCTGCGGTTCTGATAAAGCGCTGCAAATGAAGCCTCAACACCACTGTTTTCGGTCCCCGCAATCGGATGCCCAGGCACAAAATTATCCGGAATTTCTGAAAACACCGCCTCAATATCTTGCACGACACAGGCTTTAGCACTCCCAGCATCAGTAATAATCGCGCCCTTCTTAATATGACCCTTAATGGACGCCAGAACCGGTTTAATGGCGCCAAGAGGAACAGAGATAAAAATCACATCGGCATCAGCAACCGCTTTTGCCGGGTCTGTTTCATAACGATCAATAACACCAAGAGAAACTGCTTTCTGCAGGTGATCTGCATTGCGACTACAACCCGTTATTTCACTGACCTTGCCGGCCTGCTTCAGTGCTCGTGCAAACGAACCACCGATTAAACCGACACCAAAAATACACAGTTTTATAGTCATGCCAGTACTTGACCAAGCGCATCCATAAACCGGCAATTCTCTGCATCCAGCCCGGTGCTCACCCGTAAATGATGTGGCATATTGTAATTTGCGACTGGCCGTACGATCACTGCTTCGCGTAATAATTTTTCATATATTTCTGCCGACTGCTTGCCCACATCAACACAGATAAAATTACCCGCAGAAGGAATATAATTCAGACTCAGCCGATTAAGTTCGGCCTCAAAAAATGCAAGCGACCTGCGATTCTGCATAATACTCCGTTGTAAATGGTCTGCATCAGACAGGGCAGCTCTCGCTGCAGTCAACGCCAGATGGTTCGCATTAAACGGCTGACGCACACGGTTTAATAAATCCGCAATGGCTGGCTGCGAAACCGCGTAACCTATTCGCAATGCCGCCAGACCATACGCCTTGGAAAAAGTGCGCGTAACCAGAAGGTTTGAAAACTCGTCAACCCAACGCATAGCATTCGGGTACTCGACTTCTTCGATGTACTCAAAATAGGCTTCATCAATAACGACAACAACATGGTCAGGAATCTGCAGGAGAAAATCATGCAATTCGTTTCTTTTCAACCAGGTACCGGTCGGATTGTTTGGGTTGGCAATAAAAATAACTCGCGTCGCATTGCTCACAAGCGCCAACATAGCCTCAAGATCATGCCCCCATGCGGGCCCTCGAGACCCATCATGCGCCGCAGACACCCGCCCGGTTGCACCCACTGCCTGTGTGACAATCGGATAAACAGCAAAAGCATATTGCGAATAAATGGCCTCGGTCCCCGGCGATAAAAATACACGCGCCACCAGGTCCAGCACATCGTTTGACCCATTACCCAAAGTAATCCAGTCTATCGGCACATCAAGTTTGTCAGAAAGAGATGCCTTTAATGCAAACCCGTTTCCATCAGGGTACCGAGACAGGTCCGGGAGGGCTGACTGAATCGCACTGACCACAGAAGGTGAGGGACCCAAAGGGTTTTCATTCGATGCCAGCTTGATAATATCTTTAACACCATACTCGCGTTCAAGCTCGCTGATGGGCTTGCCTGGTAAATAGGGTTGCAAAGCTTGCACACCGGTCGCAGCATATTGTTCAATGGTGGTTTTCATTTAGTGCGAACGAGGATAAGAGCCCAGAACCTTAACCTGCACAGCTTCATTTTTTAACTCTGCCAGTGCAGACGCAATATTATCATCTGATACATGTCCATCAAGATCGACAAAAAAAACATAATCCCACTTACTCAAGCGCGATGGCCGTGACTCGATTCGCGTCATGCTCACACCATGCTTTGCCAGAGGCTGGAGCAAACGATACAAGGCACCGGAATTATTATGCACAGAAACCATCAGGGACGTTTTATCATCCCCGGACCGGTCAACCAGCTGATTCCCGATGACCAGAAAGCGCGTTGTGTTATTGGGATCATCTTCAATATTGCAGGCTATCATGGTTAAATTATACAGCGTAGCCGCTGCATCGCTGGCAATTGCAGCGGTAGACTCGTCTTTAACTGCAAGGCTGGCCGCTTCGGCATTACTGCTCACCGCCACACGTGGAATATTGGGGAAATTAGCATCGAGCCATTCTCTGCATTGCGCCAAAGCCTGCTGATGCGCGCACACCTGCCGTATGCCTTCCTGCACACCTTTAACCGATAGTAACTGGTGATGAATCGGCATTTCAATATCACTGGCAATCGATAATGGAGACTTTAAGAACATATCGAGCGTGTGATTGACAACACCTTCAGTCGAGTTTTCAACAGGCACAACACCAAAATCAGCGCCGCCTGCTTCTATTTCACGAAAAACCTCGGCAATGGTACCCAGAGGCTTCAATTGCGCGCCATCGCCAAAATGCTTTGTAGCAGCGGCCTGAGTGTAGGTCCCGACAGGCCCGAGGTAAGCGACCTGCAAAGGTTTTTCAAGGGCAAGGCAGGCAGACATTATTTCGCGGAATAAATAAGCCATCGTGCTATCGGACAAAGGCCCTTCATTTCTGGCTTTAACATCGCGTAACACCTGAGCCTCTCGCTCAGGCCGATAGTAAACCGGGTTAGTTTGTTCTTTGTGCTTAACTTCGGCAACATTTTGGGCAAGCACAGCTCGCCTGTTAATAATCAACTGAATTTCTTTATCCAGTTGGTCGATTTCCTGCCGAAGTTTTCCCAATGCATCTGAAGACATATTTATTCAATAACTCTTACCGCGAGCACCCCTGTAATCGATTCGATCTTTTCTTTACATTCCACCGTCACTTCCTCATCGACATCAACTAGCGTGTAGGCAATATCGTTCCGCGATTTGTTGATCATATCAACAATATTCAAATTACTGTCTGCAAGCGCAGTTGATATCTGGCCCAACATATTAGGAATATTCTTATTTGCAATGGTAATTCGTTTGCCGCCATTGCGCTTCATATAAACTTTTGGAAAATTCACTGAATTTCTGATGTTGCCATTTTCCAGAAAATCCTTAATTTGATCTACCACCATAATCGCGCAGTTATCTTCCGCCTCTTTTGTCGACGCACCCAGATGTGGCAATGAAATAACACGCGCATGGCCTTTAAGCTGATTCGAAGGGAAATCACTGACATAGGCATGCACTTTTGCATCGTCCATCGCATCAATAACGGCCTCGTCATCAATAATACCATTGCGCGCAAAGTTCATAATAACCACACCCTCTTTCATCAACTGCAAACGTTCCGCATTAATCATATGGCGTGTGGCATCAATGAGTGGCACATGAAAACTGACAAAATCCACCTGACTTAACAAATCTTCAATTGTAGTAGACTGGTGAACATCTGCTTCCATTTTCCAGGCACTTTGCACGGTGATATCAGGATCAAAACCAATGACTTTCATTCCCAGTGCATGCGCGGCATTAGCCACTTCTACACCGATAGCGCCAAGCCCAACAACACCGAGCGTTTTACCTGGCAACTCAAAGCCAACATATTTCTTTTTCCCTGCTTCTACCTGGATATTTAGCTCAGCGTCATCACCAGTTAAATGATTCACATAGTCCCATGCCTGACAAATATTACGCGCCGCCAGCAACATACCAACAATAACCAGTTCTTTAACTGCGTTCGCGTTTGCGCCGGGCGCATTAAAAACAGGCACCCCTTTATCATTCATCACATCAATCGGAATATTATTAACGCCTGCACCAGCGCGACCAATCGCTTTTACAGTCTCCGGGATTTCCATTTTGTGCATATTATGCGAACGCAACAAAATCGCATCCGGGTTTTCCTGGTCATCAGACACCGCATAACTTTTCTGCGGCAGGCGCTCCAGTCCTTCAACCGAAATATTATTCAAGGTCAAAATCTTATACATTGCAGTTCCTGTTCGTTCGTTGTCCGAGCCATCATCACTCAATCAAGCCGCTAAATCGGGCAGCAGTATGGCTAGCCATACTGCTTTTCGAAGCTTTGCATAAAGTCAATCAGGGCTTTCACACCAGCTTCAGGCATCGCGTTGTAAATGCTGGCGCGCATCCCTCCGACTGATCGATGACCCTTTAAGTTAACCAGGCCGGCATCGGTTGCCTGCGCAAGGAAAGTCGCATCCAGCGTCGCATCAGCCAGTGTAAATGGAACATTCATCCATGAACGACAATCAGGCTGCACCGGATTACTGTAAAAACCAGAGCGGTCAATTGCCGCATAGAGACTGGAAGATTTTCGCTCATTGATTGCCGCCATCTCAACCAACCCGCCATTCTCTTTCAACCACTGAAAAACCAGGCCCGCCAGGTACCAGCCATAGGTCGGCGGTGTGTTGTACATAGAGTCATTATCTGCATGTGCTTTATAATTAAGCATCGCAGGCATGGTATCAGGCGCATACCCAATTAAATCTTCACGGACAATAACAACGGTCAAACCTGCAGGCCCGATATTCTTTTGCGCACCTGCATAAATAACGCCGAAGCGACTTACATCCACAGGCCTGGAAAGTATCGTTGAAGACATGTCAGCAACCAGAGGAATATCACCGGTTTCTGGTATCGCAGGAAACTCGACGCCACCAATTGTTTCATTTGGCGTGTAATGCACAAACGCTGCACTTGAATCAAACGACCAGTCAGACTGCGCAGGAACAGAACAAAATTTTCCTTCCTCAGATGAAGCTACAATATTGACATCGCAATACCGTTTCGCTTCAGCAATTGCTTTTTTAGACCATGCGCCGGTGTTAAAATAGTCTGCCGATGTTTTGCCACGCAATAAATTGCCAGGGACCATTGCAAACTGACTGGATGCACCGCCCTGCAGAAAAAGCACTTTATAATTATCGGGAATAGCCATTAATTCACGGAGATCGACTTCTGCTTTTTCAGCGATCGACATAAAATGCTTACCACGATGACTCATTTCCATGACGGACATTCTGCTACCCTGCCAGTCTTTCATCTCTTCCTGAGCCTGTGCCAGAACGGCTGCAGGCAGTACAGCAGGGCCTGCACTAAAATTAAACAGTTTTGCCATCTGATCGACTCTCCGATTCAAATTTATTCGCTTTCATCTGAGCCTGCTTCGGCGTCGTCCAGAGTCTCATCGTCCTGGACTTCTACTATCCTTTCGAGACCCACCAGTTTTTCACTTTCCTGAACTTTAATCAGACGCACACCCTGCGTATTTCGTCCCATGGTCGATACTTCACTAACGCGTGTTCGCACTAATGTACCGCCACTGGTAATCAACATGATTTCATCGTCTTCATTGACCAGCACTGCGCCGATGACCTGACCATTGCGCTCAGAACTTTGAATTGAAATAACGCCTTTACCACCACGCTTATGCATAGGGAACTCACTAATATTTGTGCGTTTCCCATAGCCATTTTCGGTGGCAGACAACACAGCACCCTCATCAACAATAATTAAAGCGATCACTTTCTGATCTGGCTCCAGGCGGATACCCCGCACACCACAGGCAGTTCGACCCATGGCGCGAACATCTGCTTCGTTAAATCGCATGGCTTTGCCACCATCAGAAAACAAGATGATATCGCTGGTACCATGGGTAACAGCCACATCAATCAAATAATCATCATCGCGCAAATCAACAGCAATAATCCCATTGGCTCGAGGGCGAGAAAAATCAGTTAACGGTGTCTTCTTAACCGTTCCTGCTGCGGTTGCCATAAAGACAAACTGGTCTTCGCTAAACTCGCGAATAGGGAGTACGGCATTAATTCTCTCGCCTTCGTCAAGTGGGAAGAGATTCACCAGAGGCTTACCCCTGGCAAGGCGGCCAGCCTGAGGGAGTTGATACACTTTTAACCAGTAAGCTTTACCCTGACTGGAGAAACACAGAATCGTATCGTGCGTGCTGGCAATAAATAATTTATCGATGAAATCTTCTTCTTTCACCTTAGTCGCGGATTTGCCACGGCCGCCACGACGCTGCGCAGTGTAATCTGCCAGAGGTTGTGATTTTGCGTAACCCGTATGCGACAGTGTGACCACAACATCTTCTTCGGTAATTAAATCTTCGAGACTAAGATCCGTGTGATCCACCTGAATTTGCGTGCGACGCTCATCGCCATATTCTTCCAGCACAGCTTCCAGCTCATCACGAATCACACGCATTAAAAGATCCGGACTGTTCAGAATCTCAAGTTGGCCTTCAATACGCTCGATAATCTCTTTATATTCCTCAAGGATTTTATCCTGTTCAAGCCCGGTGAGCTGGTGCAGTCGCAACTCCAGAATAGCCTGTGCCTGTGCCTGGGATAAACGGTATTTATTATCGTGGTAGCCAAACTCTGGGCCCAGGTCATCAGGTCGGGAAGCGTCCACACCCGAACGAACCAGTAATTCAGAAACAAGACCAGGCTCCCAGTCGCGTGACAACAAACCTTCACGCGCCTCCACCCGACTCTTTGATGCCTTAATCAGGGTAATCATTTCATCGATATTAGCCAACGCGACAGCCAGACCTTCAAGTACATGACCGCGTTCACGCGCCTTGCGTAAATCAAACACCGTGCGGCGAGTAACCACTTCACGGCGATGGCGAATAAAACATTCAAGAATTTGTTTCAGATTTAGCAATCTTGGTTGGCCATCAACCAGCGCAACCATATTGATGCCAAAAACATTCTGTAGCTGTGTTTGCTTATACAAATTATTCAACACAACTTCGGCGACTTCTCCACGCTTGAGTTGAATAACCATCCGCATGCCGTCTTTATCAGACTCATCACGCAACTCACTAATGCCTTCAATTTTCTTGTCTTTAACCAGCTCAGCAATTTTTTCCAGCAGGCGCGCCTTGTTCACCTGATAAGGTAGTTCGGTGACAACTATTTTCTGACGGGAACCCTCATCTTCAATATGACTTTTAGAGCGAATATGCACACGCCCACGGCCGGTCATATAGGCTTCCTGAATACCGCGCACACCATTTATGATGGCGGCTGTCGGAAAATCGGGCCCAGGAATAATCTCCAGTAACTCTTTAGCGTCGATCTCAGGATTATCAATTAATGCAATACAACCGTTAACGATCTCATTCAAATTATGCGGCGGAATATTAGTTGCCATCCCCACAGCAATACCGGCAGAACCATTAATCAACAAATTGGGGATACGGGCCGGGAATACAGCGGGCTCAGATTCTGATTCGTCGTAGTTAGGAACGAAGTCGACCGTTTCTTTTTCAAGGTCACGCAATAATTCATGCGCGATTTTTGACATACGCACTTCGGTGTAACGCATGGCAGCAGGGGAGTCACCATCCACTGAACCAAAGTTACCCTGACCATCCACCAACATGTAACGCAGGGAAAACGGTTGTGCCATACGTACAATGGTGTCATACACCGCAGTATCACCATGCGGGTGATATTTACCAATCACATCACCGACGATACGCGCAGATTTTTTATAAGGCTTGTTCCAGTCGTTACCAAGCACGTTCATGGCATACAGTGCGCGTCGATGTACCGGTTTCAAACCATCCCGGACATCCGGTAATGCACGCCCCACAATGACGCTCATGGCGTAATCCAGATAGGATTGACGCATTTCGTCTTCAAGGTTGACAGGAAGTACTTCTTTCGCGAAATCAGCCATACAGGTCTCTATATAGAAGGAGTAAGTCCAAACCAGCTTATCTGCCAGAAAATCAGGGTATTGGCATCAAGACTTGTTAATTCGCCATCATACCACAGCCCTTGCTCCCTACTAGCCTTAATTGATCACCTCTGAGAATGCATCTGAGGCAGTCTGAAAGACGCACAGAAACCCTCTTTAAAAAGGTTGTGCCAACTTTATGGTAAAGCCCCTCTGAAAGTTATCTCAACGAAGAACCAAAACCGGTTTTTTTCCCACTCAAAAAATAAATTGTCGTTTTTTTAATACACTTGTGAAAAAAGTGTTGCGTTTTAGTTTAAAGTGTACTTTAATTAGCTTATTCACTATGTGGAGTTTTCACAACATTGCCCCTTAAGGAGACAGGAATGACATCTACGACACGTTCAGCAGTACTTACATTTGGCTGTATTAGCCTTTTCACATCTGCCGTAGCACTGGCGCATGACGGTGGCGATGCTACCGGCACATACACCGGTGATGGCAGCGGACATTTAATCACTGACGGTTCTGGAAACTGTGTACGCATAGGCACCTGGAACAAAGACGGTAAACAGGCGGAATGCGATGCAGATATGGTAAAAGCTGCCGAGCCAGCCCCTGCCAAGCCCGTTGCAGAGTCTGCACCACCACCAGCACCGGCACCTATTCCGGTTCCACAGGTCATCACCAAATCTGTTTCATTAGGTTCTGGTGCTTTATTTGCGGTTAACAGCTCTAACCTGAGCGCAAGTGGTAACGCCCAGCTCACTCAGCTTGCCAACGACCTGAAAGCCCTTAAATCTGTTGAAGCCGTTCAAATCACAGGGCATACAGATAGCACAGGCTCTGCTGCATACAACCAGTCACTTTCTGAAAAGCGTGCAAATGCTGTTCGTGACTTTCTGGCTGCTCAAGGCGTAGATTCTAGCGCAATGACGACGGCAGGCATGGGTGAAAGCCAGCCTGTTTCCAGCAACAAAACACGCGATGGCCGCGCGCAAAACCGCCG
>JAZGER010000249.1:0-3330 GCA_036478835.1 Gammaproteobacteria bacterium
TATTTCGAAATGCGTGCAAAGGTTCCTGCCGGCGATGGCTACTGGCCTGCATTCTGGTTGCTACCTGAGACTGGCAAATGGACTAGCGAGATTGATATCAGCGAATTTCTTGGTAATCGACCAGCAAGCATCTTGTATGCCTACCACCATAGCAATACATTGAAAAATGAAAACTCCAGGCACGTACCTGTCTTTAAGCCACTTTCCGAATCATTTAATACATACGCAGTAAACTGGTCGCCGGATCGCATTGATTACATTTTCAACGGTACTGTGATGCACTCAATCACAGACTCGGATGCTATCGCAAAATCAGATACACCCATGTACGTCATACTCAATCTGGCATTAGCAAATGGCAATACCGGTTTTATTTCAAACATCAATAGAGAAACAAACTTTAACTCAAAATATATTATTGACTACGTTCGCGTATTTAAAGAGTCAGCAACAGGACAATTTACATCAATTCCGGCCGCTTCTACGCATGTTCCTAATGCCTTCACGCCTGCCTACGACAATACTGCGGTCACTATTGACAGGGTAAAATCTCCCGATGAGAAAGATATTTTACGCTTCCCGGATAATACTATTTCCGGAAAATTCAAGCTAACATCACATAAGCAAAACCTTAATACCAAGGTCATCATCACCCTGTTTAAGTTACAGGGTTACACGCATGATGGGCGCTATTACAACTCTCCGCCTATACAGTCAATTATCGAGAAAATTTCTCTGGATCAAATCGGTGACTCAACCGAAATTAGCTATTCTTTTGACCAGGACATAAATACTGTCGGTGCCTATGCGGTCGACGTACTCATCAAAGACCCGGCAAGCCTCAACAAGAAGTCATACGGCGGACATAGGATCATTCAATATGTTGATGACAATACACCTGTTACCACCCTGTTTTTTGATGGCTTTGTTGAAGATGTAACATCAAGCGTTCAAAACAATACAATGAATGTTTCGGCTGTCATTCAATTACAACAAGCTTTATTAACGCCTTATATTGATGTGAAATTTACTGTTCTCGACGCAAACGGAACAATAGCTGGAGCAGAAACCGTCCGTCATACACTGGAATACACTGGCAGACTGACCGTTGATGCAGTGATTGATGGCATTCAAGTCAATAGCACTAACTATCGGGTTCTGGTCGATGTGTCTGAGCCTGGCGGGCTAAGCCTCGAACAGGTCGTATCTGGCCCAGGTGGCGGTATTACACCACCTCCTTCTGAGCCGCTTAAATACTGGCAACCCACGTTCGTTGACAACTTCAACGGGAATGAACTGAAATTGCAAAACTGGGTGCCCGGGCGTGAAACATTAAGCCGTCGAATTTCTTACTACGATAAAGATGCAATCCAGGTAACGAATGGCCAGCTAAACATTAAGATGCTTAATAAAGCTGAATCTGATCGACCTTACACTACTGCGGCTATTACGACACAGGGCTTATTTAAACAAAAATACGGCTATTTCGAAATGCGCGCAAAGACACCAAAAGGTAACGGTTTCTGGCCTGCATTCTGGCTACTTCCCGAATCCGGTGTATGGCAAAGCGAGATCGATATCAGTGAATTTATCGGTAACGAACCAGATACCGTGCATTATGCGTATCATTATGGCGGTCGCTTAAGAAACGAAAATACTGGTCAGGCACATACTGGCATTGACCTCTCGACTGCCTTTAATACCTTTGCTGTCGACTGGAGCCCTGAACGGATCCATTACCTGTTTAATGGAGTAGTCATGCACACGGTCGATGACCCTGCAGTTATCGCCAATGCCGATTCTGCAATGTTTATGATTTTGAACCTTGCATTAGCTTCCCAACACACGGGCTTCATTGCCAATGTTGATGAAACCACTGATTTATCTGGCCAATATGAAATTGATTATATCCGCGTCTATGAAGAAGCCGCGCCCGGCAGTGGTTTCCTTGGCATCCCAACAGCGTCAACGGCTGTTCCTGATATGGATGCAGTCGCTTATGACGAAACAGCGATCAGCGTAGATAGAATTAAAGCGGCCAACGAAACAGACATTATGCGCACAGCTGGAAAAGTCAGCGGTGCAATCAGGCTAACATCCCATGCGGCATCAACTGCAAATGTTACAATTTCAATTGCCAAAATTGAGAATGCAAACAGGGCTAATGGCCGGTATTTTCCATCTAATGCCATCCAAACGATTAGCCAGAACGTTGCGTTCACTGCAGCCGGTGAAACTCTGGATATTCCTTATGAGTTTGATGATGTCATAAACGCTACTGGCGCTTATGTAGTGAGTATTCTTGTCAAGGATCGGTCGACACTCAACAAGAAAATACTCAATGGTCACCGTATTGTTCAATTTGTTGAAGATTCAAACCCGACTAGCACTCTGTTTTTTGACGGCTTTGTTCGTAGTGGTTCTGCAAACTACGACAACGGTCAAATCAGCACGACCGTTAAACTTCAATTGCAACAGGCGCTATTGGCACCCTACATAAATGTTCACTATCTCGTGATAAACAATGCAACCGGTGACATTGTAAAAACAACCGATACAACAAAAATCAGACATAATAAGGTGGGGGAAATCACACTATCGAGAACCTTCGACGCGACACTTGATCCTCAGAAATCCTATAGCGTTATACCCATAATTTCTGATTCGAGCGGAGATTACACCATAGCAGAACATGGATTACTCGTTACCCAGGGAGGAACGCCTCCACCGCCTGTTTCCGATGAGTATGAGCTACATACTGCGACAGTCAATGCATCCGCCCAGGGCGACCTGACAGTCACGTTAGAGACGACCCTGCCTGACGGCGCATCATTTTCGAGCATCAAATACCTCGTTAAGTTATTCTCCTTAGAGGATAATTCACTGGTAACGAAACTCACTGGTAGCGTACAAAGCAGCTTTGTGGATGGCCGCCAACTGATCGTATTAAGTCATGATAACCAGGCAAACCTTATACCAGACGAACAGTATCGTGCGGTGGTTATTCTGTTTAAGAACAACTGGGGTGCCAGCAACAAGATTTTAACATCGGTCATCCAAACCTCCGATCCTGGCAGCCCGCCTCCGCCTGTTTCGAGCGACCCCGAACTTCATGGGCTTGCTGTCAACACATCGACTCAGGGTGAATTGATACTCGATCTGGATACTACCCTGCCAAATGGTGGGTCAATCACAAGCATCTTCTACAATATAAAATTGTTTTCCTTACAGGATGGATCTTTACTGACGAAACTCACAGGGGAAGTTCAAGCTAACCTGGTAGACGGTAGACAATCGATCGAAATTATTCGTAATAACACAGACAACCTG
>JAZGER010000250.1:0-8395 GCA_036478835.1 Gammaproteobacteria bacterium
CGTGAAATGCTGATGAAGTTATGCGAAAACCAGAATGCGTTACTGGCAGGCACATTCACGGGGTCAACACTGAGCTTGCCAGTGAGCACCCCGCTTCCTGTAGTGGCGTCAGTGGTTGCATCCGCCACCGAAAAAACACTCGATACTCTGCCCGATGTTGTCTTTAATAATCCGGTTGAACCACCTGCACCCCCTCAACAGGAAGCTTTAAATGAAGTGCCTTCAGAAGTTGTGCCAGTCGCTGATGATGAACCTGTCGATCTGTTTGAATATGTCCGTTCTTTAATGGCGAAGGCTGTTGAGATGCATGCCACTGATATCGATCCTGACCAGAATTTTATGGAGCTGGGCGCGGATTCTATGACGGCAATGTCGATGGTGAAGGATATGGAAACACGTTATAACATTGAGCTTCCTGCAACCTTGTTATTTGAATACGCTACATTAAATGAGTTAGTCGATTTCCTTAAAGAAGAGATTGGCGATGCTGCTGATGGCAGTGCGCGGAGTGCGTAACAGATGAGCGGACAACTGGAAGGCAATCAAGTTAATGACTTACTTCAGCATCTTGAGGCGCAGCGGCAATGTGCGCTCGAATTGATCACCAGGCATAATCGACTGTTGACTACGATGATGGGGCAGTCTGGTGCACCTGTTGTTGTGAATCAGTCACAGACTGCCAGGCCTTTAACTTCTCCAATGGTTAGTCCTTCGCCTGAAATCGGCGCTGCAAAAGGCAATGTTGTTTCTTTGTTCGACTACAGCAGCTCTGAAACGAAAGAGACTATCTCGGGTAATGCGACGTCTGATTTTATCGTTTTTGATGAATTTGACGCGCAGGCAAGAGATAAATGGGGTGAAGATGTTGATGCTTTGTTGAAACACTATGGTGCTGATGATGCGTTGGCTGTTAATCGTAAGCAAATGGCGGGAACAATCTTCCTGGCCGAATCGAAGAAAGGCCTGTTTTTCTTCAAGAGTCATTCAGGCGTCATGTTTGTTGTTTGTTTTGTTGGGGCTGATGATGGTTATGCCCAAACCTTGAATGAGCTTAAAGGCTATGCAAAAGAAAATGATTTGTTAATTAATCTGATGGCGCAGGAAAATCGTGTCGAAGTTTTAAAAGATAATGGCTTTTCTACAACGCCAATGGGAATCTGGCAGCAGATATACCCATTGTCAGAATTCACATTGAAAGGCTCATCAATGCGCCGGTTGCGTTACCTGGTGAGTAAATACACCAAGCTGGGTGCATGCAAAACGGTAGAATATATGCCTGGATCGGACGTCGTTACTGATAAAGAGATTTGCAGGGTTATTGACCAGTGGGTAGAACTTAAAGGGCAGAATCCTCCCTTTATTGCCGATGTAAAACAGCAGGTGATGGAGGGTAAGTTTGGCAAAGATCACCGTTTCTTCCTGACGTACCGCGAACAACAACTGGATAATGTGATGGTGTTTTCGCGAGATAACTTTAACGATGGCTATCTTATGGATCTTGAATTTTACCCAGAAGGTTTGCCGCTGGGTAGTACGGAGTTTGCACTGTGTGAGATTATTTCGGCGTTCAGAGATGAAGGCCGCAAGCAGGTTAGTCTAGGCTTAACGATGGGTACTGAGCTGTTTGAACATGAAAACAGGTCAAAGGATGTGCATAATCTTTTTGAACAATTGAAGAAGGCTGATATGTTAAACGGCGATGCTAATGCGCAATATAAAAACAAATACCGACCGACGACTAACACGATGTACTTAGCACGACCAAAAGGTAGTGGTAAAAGTAAATTAAACGATTTAATGATGTTACTGGGTTCAGGCTAACAAAGAAAGGACACTATGGAAACGGCTAAAGCGCAAAGCATGGGCACGGATCGTGACCTGCATCTCGAAGAGTTTGGGTATAACACAAACAACATTCACCCTTCACTAATTGAATATGATTTGATGACCGATTCCTGGACGGAGCTATTATCACCACAGATGTCCGATAGAATGCTGTCACTGCAGGATCAGGTAGATTTTACTGACCGAAAAATGCATGTTGCGGATTTGTTCCCATTCAAAAAATTTATTTACACATCTCAGGGCCGCTCTGCAGAGGCTTTCTTCTGGAGAGCGGCGGGTAAAAAAGACAAAAAGGTCATTCAGAACCTGTTATTTCCGACATCCAGAGTTCATGTGGCGATGAGTCGGATGATGTCTGTTGAGATGCCTGTTGATCATGTATTTGAGCTGCAATCTCATGATTTGTTTCGAGGTAATCTCGATTGTGGAAAGTTGCGAGACTACCTGCGTGATGAAGGTGCCGAGAGTGTTGCCTATATCTATATAGAAGCAGAAAATAATGCATCAGGTGGTTATCCGGTATCGATGTCAAATATCAGAGAAATCAGTTCGATAATTTCTGAGTTCGATATTTCAATGGTGCTTGATTCAACTCGCCTGATTGAAAATGCGGTGTTGATTCAACGATATGAGTCGGGATATGAAAACGCTTCTATTAGAGATATTATTCAGGAGTTTTGTAGCTACTTTGATTCGATGACCTGTAGCCTTGCCAAAGACTTTGGTATTACACGAGGTGGATTAATCGCAACCAATGATGAACGGTTGTTCTATCGAGCTCAGGACGCAGTCGCGACCTACGGGCCTGGAATCAATTCAACAGATAAAGCAATCATCAATGCAGCGATCAAGGGCTGGCCTTTTATTGAGAAAGCAGTGGTGAGTCGTGTGAATCAGGTGGAAAGTTTTCACGCTGCATTAACCAGCAAAGAATTATCGATTGCAACACCAGCTCCGGGGCACTGTATTCTTCTAGATGTAGCGGACTATCTGGATATATCAGCCTATACAAATCCTGTGGTGGCTTTTGTAAACTGGATATACCTGCAAACGGGCATCCGTGCAGGTCTGCATGTTTCAGGTATGTCGAAGCCCTATTCCCAACCGACATTTGTTCGTTTCGCCATTCCTCTGTGTACGCCGGATGAAAACATCGAAGTATTGGCCGTTCAACTTGCCGAGCTGCTCCAGGATACAACAGCGGTTCCAGACATGAAGCGAACCCTAACAAATCCGGGTGTCACGGGTATGATGCGAGCCCATTATTCTCCTCTTGCGGTTCCTTCCGGTTGTTAATAAGCTAAGTCAAATTACCGGGTGTGACTGGAGCTTTGGATTTGTGAGTCAGTCTGATGGCTACGTTATATTGGCTTAGAGCAAGAAACGTGCATTAGAAATAAAGCGCCAAATTCAGCCTGATAGAATTATCCCGGCGGAAAGAATATAGAAAATCTCCCGGTCTAGAGTCGTATACGCCACGCGCTTCAAGTTCGACCTTCCAGCTTGACCCCAGGCGACGGCTAGCTTCCAGATTGTAACTGCGTGCGCCGCCATCCAGATCAGTGATGACACCCGCCAGGATTTGCGTGCTTTGCACGTCATTGAAAGTGATGCGCGTTCCAAACAACAGGTCGTCCTGAAATTGTGTGGGTGCTTTATTGCCACGCTCATCGTAGATATATTCGATGAGCGTACCGATTTCTACGCCTGATTCGAGCACAAAGGTGTATTCAAAGCCGGATACTGCGGCCATATAAGCATGTTCACTAAAGCCGGTGTTCCGAATGGCTTCCAGTTTCCACAACCAGGCACCATAGGCACCCTGTAGCTCCAGACCAGTCTGTTCGATTTGGTGATAAACAGGTGTGAGCAGCGGGGGAGAGGTTGTTCCGGTAGGCGTTAAAACTAACTCAGGTGTACGAGAGGTGCCGCTGAAATGTGAGAGCCCAATTTCCCAGTCGCCGAGATATTGAAACCAGCGAACGGCGAAGTCCAGGTCATGGTATTTAATATCCGCTTCGTATCGTTCGTTATCCTGGTCAACGACGAGTGGTGTACTAGGGCGTCCCTCTTTACCGAGAAAGGCGCGTTCTCTGAAGACGGGTAACAGGAACATATTCAGCGTTCCCTGATCGGCAACATAGGCAATGTTTAGCATCGGTTGCCCCAGCTTGTCTTCCGTGTCCAGGTTTTCGACAAGGTCAGTCTGGTTCACGATATCTACCAGATGTTGGGATTCAGTCACACCCCAGTAGACTTTGCTGATACCAGCAATAACCTCCCATTTTTCGCCGGCATACCCTACATTTAATTCACGAATATCAAAGTGTGAACGTCTGGAGTCGTACTGGTTGCCTCGAAAAAATGATTTGAAATTAAACCATTGGTGGCCATTATCCCATTGATGCTTGTATTCATTCTCCACGGACGCGGAGAGGTAGTAATCATGTAAGTCTTCTGATAGCGGTTTTTTTGGAAAAGTAAGGATTTCAGCCGCAATATTTCCCGACCATTTATCAGCGATTGCTGCTCCTGTAAGCAGGGAGCAGCAAATGCCGAGTAACGATTTACCAAGGAGTGAATTTACATTCATACAGGTGCGCCAATAGTAGGATTACTGAGCACGTTTCAATGAATTGCGATCAAAATCCCGTTTTGAAAGGCCAGTAGAAAATTTGAAATTGCTCCAGCTTAAGGTGGTGCTTTTGCCCGTCTGGTGGTTGTTCATCTTCATGGTGGATGCGCGCCAGATTTTGTCAATATATTTCTGATAGTCAGTTAGGATCATTGTCTTTAGCAGCGCTTTCTTGCGGTCATAGTAATCAATCTTGCGTTCGCGGTATTCTGATTTATCAAACCAGACAACTTGTTTGGTGTAACCAGATTTCTTGTCCACAGGGTAACGCTCAATGACAAGCATATCTTCGCCATCTACCTGTTCTTCCTTAACGAATTTGTAAGTATATTTTTCAACTTCCTGTGAAGAGATATCTTCATAGGCAAACTCGCTGCCCATGAAAGGGCCTGACTTGTTATTGGAGGCAATTCTTTTTACTCGTTTCAGAGCAGGTAGATAGAGCCATTGGTCATCACTGCCAACTTTATGTGTGAAGGTTAACAGGGCAGTGCCTTTCACATCTTCAGGTCGGTCAAAAATTGTCAGGCTCTTGTCACCATCACCATCAACTTCCAGAGTTTTGGAGCGCATATTACGGATACTTTCTTCGCCCTGTTTATTACGCAGTGTCATTTTTAAATTTGCAGTGAAATCGCCAAAGCCATTGTCACGATTGTCCGCTTCCGTTGCGATAGTCAGACCCTGATCTGTTGGCGCTTCAGAAAATACAGGTGTCGCTATTAAGCTCAGCGTTGTACAGGAAAGCGCAATTTTTAACAGGTTTCTCATGAATTTTTCCTCGATAATTTAAGCAATAGTGGGGGCAGAAACAAAAAATCTGCAAATAGTGCAAATCCGATTGTTATTGCTGTTAACAGCCCCATACCCGCATTCATCTTGAAAGAAGACGCTGCAAGCACAAGGAAGCCCACCATTAAGACAATGGAAGTCATAATAAGTGCCACACCAACACTGGAAAAAGCAGCGCGGATAGCATCTTCCGGGCTAAGGTTCTGCTCGCGTCGAGCACGAAGATATTTACTCATAAAATGAATGGTGTCATCCACCACAATACCCAGTGTCATTGAGACCACAACGGAAAGCGCGACCCCAATTTCGCCAACCAGCAATCCCCAGACACCAAAAGCCATCACTGAAGGGAGTAAATTCGGTATAAGACTAATGACTCCATGCTTGAACGACCTAAAAGCGAAAATCAATAATGCTGAGATGAGAAGTAAGGCATAAGCATTACCCATGAGCATGCTACGAATATTTCTGGCAGTAATATTGGCAAACATGATTGATGGGCTTGCCCCAGGGCTAAGCATATGTTCGGGGGCATTATTCTTTAACCATTCGAATGCGCGTCTCTCCATAGCGAGCAATTCGTTGGATTTCAGGTTATCCATTGTGGCAGTGATCCGGGTCGCCGATTTATCAATATTAATTTGATTATTCAAATCAAGCCCAAATGGCAGAGACATTTCATAGAGCAGGAGATATTGGGCCGCCAGTTCGCGTGATTCCGGTACTCGATACCAGCTTTCATCATCACCGTGAAGGTTTTTGTTCAGGCGTTTCATGATGTCAGTGACTGTATTGACATGCAGAACTTCGGGTTGGTCTCTCAGCCAGTCTGTGAACTCTTCAATTTTAGCGATCATGTCAGGCTCATTAATTGAACCACTGCCGCCGGTATTGATTGAATAATCGATGGTATAAATACCTGTCAGGTTTTCCGTGACAAAATCCGTCGCTTGTCGGAATTCAATGGTGTCATCAAAGTACTCAACAAACTGATCATTAAACTCATTCCGTGTAATGGAAAAGGCGAGAATAATGACTAAGGCAAGATTGCCCCAGAACAACATGTTTTTATTGGCTAGAACGAATTCACCCAGCCGAGCCATCAGCTTGCTAGCCGTTTCCTGATTCGTATGAGGGCGTATTGGTAGTATGCTGACGAGAGCAGGCATAAAGAAAAAGGAATAAACCCAGCTGGCAATAACACCCATGGCAACAATATTACCGAGATCCCTGAACGGCGGGGCATCGGAAAAGTTCATACTCAAAAAACCAATGGCTGTTGTAATACTGGTCAGTGCAATCGGTGAGAAGTTAACGCGCAAACTTTCTGTCATAGCGGCCTGCTTATCCATATGTTTCTGCATGTTATGCATGAAGGTCACCAGGATATGCACACAATGCGCAACAGCAAGCGTCAGTATGATTGTCGGTGCGCTGCCAGTGGGGGGCGTCATGGTGATTCCGAGCCAACCAGCAAGGCCCATGCCGGTTACAATCGAAAATATAACCACTAAAATGGTTGAAAACACCGCAGTTATTGAGCGTAAAAGTAACCACAGGCAAACAAATACGACAAGAAACATAAAGGGAACCAGTGTGCGCATGTCTTTTTTCGCCGCTTCCGGGAACGCATTATTCATCATGACAGTACCCGTCAGGTGAATATCAACTTCAGGGTGCATTTCTCTGTATTTGTTCACAATATCGCGGGTAAAGCTCACAACTTCAGGTATTTCAGTTTGCTGGTTTTTTCCTGGCACCTGTATGGTGACGTTGATGCCAGTGACTTCTGCAGTCGGTGAAATCAAACGCTTGACAAGTAACGGCTCATTGAGGGCGACATTCTTTATCCGTTGCAGGTCGGAATCTAGCAGGTTAGCACCGTCAGTAATGAGGTCCCCCACCAACAGGTCGTCTTCTTCTGCTACGGTATGTTGGTAATTGCTGATCGAGTCGACACGAATAGAGTGGGGAATTTGCCAGGATTCTTCGGTGATGGCTTCAACGATAGCCAGTGTTTCTCGAGTGAATATTTTTCGATTTTTAGGCGCTATGACAAGCAGTACATTATCACTGTCTGTATAGGTGTTTTGCAAGGTTTCAAAAGCGGTGAGTTGTGGATTGTCTTCGCTGAAAAATACACGATAATCTGTGGTCAGAGTAAGAAATCTTGCGCCGCTTGCAGCCCATGCGACAAACAAAAGTGTCAGGACGATCAAGACATAGCGCCAGCGGATAATTCCTCTTGCAATGCTTTCTACCATAAATTCTCTCTCTAAATTAATCTTAAAAATTAGTGTTGTTTAGTTTTTGAAGGGCCGTGTTTTTGAGCGGCAGCTGCGTCGAATATATAGTCGGTATGAGCGACGCCGCCTAGCGGCTGGATCTCCCGATTACTGCCAATCGGTGCTGGAAGAGGGGATAATATCTTAATTCGGTTCAATTCGGTATCAACCGTATGATTCGGCAGCGTTTGCAGATAATAAGCAACAACAGCTGTGGCATCGACAATGCCACCAAACTGGTCTTTTAATAGCTTGATCTCCAATGCAGAGGAGCGGTTGATTTTTCCCGGCAAGTCAAGATACCAGTAACCAGCTACAGAATAATAGCGTGCAGGGTCTAGTTCTTCGCCGTTCACACGAATGTTAGTTGCTCGAAAGCCCCATTCGTTTGCCGGGTCGAGATCATAAGTGATGCCTGAAAACGCAAGCAACCAGCCGCCGCCCCAGTAACCAACAATACTTGTCAGCGAACCCTGAGCACCATTTTCAATCATTAACCTCAGGTCATCGCCTGAAATAAGACCGCAGGCAACCTGTGGGCCGATGGGAATGTAGTGGTAAATATCTTCAAGTTTGATAGGGCCAGGAGCAATGTGTGTTCCGTATCGGAAGCCACGAATCAAACCCACATCAGATTCACAGGCGCCTTTGAATGCGTCTGCGAGAAAATTATGCGACGACCCTTCTATCACTGCCGGCATGGATTTAGCATCGGCATAGTTGGATCGGTGCAATGCTTTTTTAGTGAAACCAATGACGGTATCAATTGGCGCACGTAATACGTATCCATTCATTGGATTCACATGGGGGACGAATTCTGAGCCTTTAACATAAGTGC
>JAZGER010000251.1:0-2980 GCA_036478835.1 Gammaproteobacteria bacterium
GCCTACGGTACCAGGCGCTTTAGGTGAAAGGCCACTGCCAAAACCAAAGGCCAGCAATAAAACTGGCCGCTTGAGTAAATCAGCAAACGACAGTTGTCCGCCGAGTTTATCCAAAGTGGTCATAGCCACCTGATGTCTGCGACAATTCGCATCCATCTTCATCCAGTACCCGAAGCCCGGGCTCACCATCAATCACACCGATGACGGTGAGCTGCACGCCAAGAGTGCTTGCCACTGATTTCAGCGCAGGCGCATGTTCGGGATCAAGGGTGAAACACAGTTGATAATCATCCCCACCCGCAAGAGCATAGTGCCATTGCTCCGGCGAATGCAGTGCAAGCAGCTCACTCGATAGCGGTAATTGGTGACGATACAGCGTAGCACCACACTGACTCGCTTCAAGAATATGCCCGAGGTCTGCCACCAGGCCATCTGAAATATCAATAGCAGCATCGGCATAATTGACAAGTGCCAGGCCAAGTTTTATTTGCGGCTCCGGATAGAGTAATTTCTGTCGCATGGTGTCATCTGGCTGTTGGTTTTTTTTGATGGCTGCAACCGCAGCCGCCGCATCACCCAGCGTCCCTGAAACCATAATTAACTGCCCGGGTTTTGCCTTGTCGCGACGCAGTGGCTTCGTACAAAACCCAGACATCTGTATCGAAAGACACAATGGCCCGCGCGTGGTATCGCCACCAACAAGCGTAATATTATACTGTTCAGCCAGACTAAACATGCCAGTACAAAATGGTCTTAACCAGGCATCATCGTTTTCAGGCAAGGTAATAGCCAGCGTAAACCAGGCAGGCTCAGCTCCCATAGCCGCCATGTCACTCAAATTAACCGCAAGTGCTTTATGCCCGATTGAAGCGGGCGGTGCGTCATCAAAAAAATGCACGCCGGCTACCAGAGTGTCTACGGACACTGCCAGGGCTTTTCCTGCAGGCACTGTCAGCAATGCGGCATCATCGCCAATACCCAGCAAAACATCCTTGCGTGTATTGCCACCACAAAAATACTGCTCGATTAAGTCAAATTCTGATGATGGCAAAACGGGCACCTGTCGGTTCATTTGGAACACGAATCACATCTACCGTGACAATTGTTCGCGTTATGGGTAGAGTCAATTGTTTATATAATGAAACCTTCGCAAAAAGCAAACACAAGAGACTAAAACCGCCAGGGTATAAAGACACCAGGAGGATATAAGACTTGTTTCCTGGCGATCCTGGCGCCCTGGCGGTTATAAATGTATCGTGCGAAGGTCTCATAATATTTATATTCTAACGAGAACAGTTACTAAATCACAGGAGTCGCGGTGAACGTTGTTATAACAGGTGCAAACCGAGGGATTGGACTGGAGTTTGTTCGATATTATCTGAACCAGGGGGAGGCTGTCTGGGCCTGCCACCGGGCAGATGCAGCAGAACTACAGGCGATTCAAACGAATCAGCTGAAATTAGTCACCTGGGATGTGACCCAGGAGCCCATGCCTGAAACTGTCGCCCTGTTCCCACAGAAAGTTGATTTGCTGATTAATAATGCGGGCATTTACGGGCCTTCGTATGAGCAATCATTGGATAATATAACGGCACAGGACATGCACGCGGTATTCGATGTCAATTGCGTTGGCTCATTGCGTGCTGTCCAGACCCTCATGGAGAGGGTTATTCGCGCAAAAGGAATTATTGCCAATATCAGCTCAAAAATGGGTTCCTCTGACGACAACTCCAGCGGTGGCTGTTATGCTTACCGTGCTGCAAAAGCAGCCATGATTATTGTCTCTAAATCGATGGCCATTGACCTCGGCAAAAAAAACGTTAGAGTCATCACGCTCCATCCTGGCTGGGTTAAAACTGATATGACAAATCAGACGGGTGAAATAGATGCCCAAACCTCAGTCGCAGGCATGTCAGCTGTTATCCATAACATCGATCACTACCAGCCCGGCGAATTTGTTGCCTGGGATGGCGAACATATTCCCTTTTAATCCATCCCATGAATAATTTCTTTATTAGAGTTGCAGCTTACCTGCATGGCGTGTGGATTCACCGCTGGAGTTCGCTGGCGATCGCCACGCTCGTTGCATTCTCAGGGTGGTTTTACACAAAATCACTCCCCAATGTATACCGTGCGCAGGTAAGCATTTATGTCGAGTACCGCAATCCATCGGTGAAAGCTGCTACGGCACCTGATGATTTACAATCGATAATTATGAATGCGCATAGTCTGGAACGCATTGCTGCAGCATCCCAACACACCGCCTCCGAAAAACACTCCATTGATGAACGCACCCGTCAACTACAGAGCAGCTTATCCTTTCGTTCTGATAACGTTTCAAATAGTGCGTCCCGTGATGAAAATATCGATATCAGCTATTACTCAGTCTCGCCGACTGAGGCATTCAATATTATCGACACAATCTCGCATTTATTCGTCCAACCAGACCAGAGTTTCATCACCATACCCAGTAATATGAATGTACACATTCTGGAGTACCCGCAAATGCCAACGCTGCCTTATAGTCCTAACCGACCGCTACTACTCAGCAGCAGCTTACTGCTAGCAATTCTGGCAGGATTATTATGGGGTATCATTCGCTATCGCTTTAGCCCTTTTATTTCTGACTACCGACAATTACGAAAGAGAATCAAGCGGCCTGTTCTGGGTGTGGTCAGCTTGCATCTGAATCAGGAAACCTTTAAAAAAAGCTGGCAAGATAGGCTCCTCTTTTCATTTGTGTCTATTGGGGTGATCCTGCTCATGCTGTTCACTATTGTAAAAAATTAATCGGCACGCAATATGAAAAAACCATCTCTGGATAATCGCCAATGGGTAAGACCCACTGTCTCAATTTCAAGCCACCTGGCTGCCCCGTATATTACGTCGCAAGAACCCGGCATCCAGAAACTATCCGGGCAATTCGAACGCCTTAAAAACCCTCTGTTATCCAACGCTTTCGGGAAAACGGCCGCACTTG
>JAZGER010000252.1:0-3135 GCA_036478835.1 Gammaproteobacteria bacterium
GCAAAACCCCAGATAATTGAGAGCAGCGAGAGTACTAATCGCTCGCCTGAAAAACTGGCCGCACAGAATAAAGAAATCACTCAGCCAGAGACGGCCATTGTGACGACCGTAGTGGATAATACAGTCACACCACTGACTGAAAAGGTGGAACAAATAGCAAAGCGTCCGGAGTCCCAGGTGACGCCGACGCTGAGTAAATTGCTTGATTCTGCTACGGAGGAGGTAACCATGAATGCATGGACTGGCCTGTTTCGTCGCTGGGGTTTTGATTCGAATGCCAAATCCGAGGCGCTCTCCTGTTCGCAGGCATCCAGGGTTGGGCTTCAGTGCTTGAAAGGCAGTGGAAGCTGGAAATCAATTACTCGGTATAATCGGCCCGTCATACTCGTTATGACGGCGTCGAATGCCAGGCCAGTGCCCGTTCTGCTTGAGCGAGTGGATAAGAATGTTGCCACAGTGATGATTGATGAAGAGCGCATGACGGTTTCTGCTGCCGAAATTCAGCAGCATTGGCTGGGGAAATTTCGCCTGTTGTGGCAACTGCCTCCTGGCGGCCATTCTGTTTTGCGCCCGGGTGAAAGAAATGCAGATGTTCAGTGGTTGCGAGAGCAGTTGCAAAAGGAAGTCGGCGAAAGCGAGCTAACGGCATCATCAAGCTTTTACAGTTTCAGGGTTAAAAAATTGTTACGTCAGTTTCAGATAAATCGAGGCTTGAGTGCCGATGGAATCGCTGGGCCGGAAACGCTGATTTTTATCAATTCAATCGATGCAGAAAATACAAAGATACCCTTATTAATGGCGGATAGTTCCAACCTGAACAAGGGCGAGAATTAGTCGTGTCATATATTCTCGATGCACTCAGAAAGGCTGAGCAGGACAGAAAGCGTGGCGATATTCCTGGAATTGAAGACCTTCAGGAAGCTCGCCCTGCAGAAAAAAAATCGCTCAGCTGGGGCTGGATAGCGCTTGGCATTGCGAATATTGCGTTACTGGGTTTACTCTTCTGGCCTGAATCAGACCCGGACACGCCTGGCTCTGTCGCCAGCGTCGGGCCAGTTGCTGTGCAGCAACCAGTCATAGTGAAACAGGGAAAACCTGAATCCGTGGCGCCTGTTCTGCCGACACCTGCGCCACCAGTCGAGGCGGTGGCGGTCAATAAAATGCCTGAAACGACGCCGGACGAGCCACAAATGCCGGAAGAAAGTATAGTTTATCCGCAAAAAGCCGAAGAAACAGCATGGGCGGACATTGATGATCGCCCCCTGCAGCCGATACCACCCCCTCCAGCAAAAGTGCAGGAGAGTAAGGTATCGCGACAGGCTGCGGTAAAGAAACCAACAAAACATAGGGAAAGCCCTGGAAAAGCAACTTTTCTCAAGGAACAAGAGACGATGGAAGCGCTAAATGCCCCTGAAACCCCCAGTACAAATCAGCCGTTGTCAGAGCAATCTGGCCTCGATATGCCCATCTGGCCACAGGTATCAACCGGATTATTTAGTCAGCTTCAGGGGAATCTCAGGATGGATGTCCATGTTTTCGCTGATTTACCCGAAGAGCGATTTGTTTTAATTAACCTGACGAAATATCATGAAGGCGAGGAGATGAGAGAAGGCCCTTATGTCGTAGAAATCACCGACCAGGGTGTTATTCTTGAGCTTTCTGGCGACCAGTTCCTGCTTCCGGCAAATTAACATGAAAAAAATAAACTATCGGTACCTTCTTCCGTTGATCCTATCCCTTTCAGGGCTATTAACCGAGCCGCTGATGGCTTCGGGCACAACGAATCAACTGGTCATAAAATATAAAGAGAGTCGGCCGGTGCGGACTGCGCAGGCAGTTCAGGTTGATAAGGTTGTTGCCAGTGGAGGGCGGGTTTCCTTTAGCCATACGCTAAGCGATAACAAAGCAGTTTACCGCCTGCCTCGTGAGATGAGTCTTGCGGAAGCGCAACACCTGGCAGATCAGATCGCCGCTGATCCACAGGTTCTCTATGCACATCCAGATAAGCGTGTTTATCCCGCATTTGTTCCGAATGATCCGGACTATCTTGCTCAGTGGAATCTGTATGAAGGGGAAGATGGGCATATCGATTTGACAGGGAATTTTATCCAGACCTTCGGGATTAATGCGCAGGAGGCCTGGGACATAACGCGAGGCAGTAGTGATGTGGTTGTCGCGGTGCTGGATTCTGGCATGCTACTGCATTCAGACATCAATGCTGCGCGGGTGTTACCTGGGTATGATTTTGTCCGTAATCAGAGTTCATTTCTGTACGATGCAGAAAATGATAATTTACCCGGCAGGGATGCTGACCCGTCTGACCCTGGAACAGCGGTAGCCGCTGATGAGTGTGGGGTGGGTGAACCTTCAGAAACGAGTTCATGGCATGGTCTGCTGGTATCCAGCATTATCATGGCGGAGCCAGACAATAGTAATTTTATGAGTGGCATCGATCATTTTGCACGGTTACTGCCCATGCGCGTCCTGGGCAAATGTGGGGGGTTTAATTCTGATATTAATGAAGCTATGCGTTGGGCGGTGGGTATTTCTATTCCTGGCGTCCCGGATAATTTGCACCCGGCACAGGTCATTAACCTGAGTTTTAGTGGTAGTGGTGCCTGTTCTCGGGGCGAGCAGGAAGCCATCAATGCTGCCGTGCAGAAGGGTGCCGTAGTTGTGGTTGCAGCGGGAAATGGCAGCGGTAACGCAAACGACACAAGTCCTGCTAACTGTGACAATGTTATTTCAGTGGCTGCTTCGCGTCGTGATGGTGGCAGAACGACCTATACGAATACGGGCTTTGTTATAGACCTCAGCGCCCCGGGCGGTGATGGTGCAGGGAATCTCGTCGCGCTCAGCAATAATGGTCTGGATGCACCCGTTCAGGACTCTTTCGCCAGTATTCGAGGAACCAGCTTTTCAACCGCTCAGGTTTCTGCGGTGGTATCACTGTTACTGGCTGTTAATCCTGATTTAACGCCTGCTCAGATAGAAACTGTGTTGGTGAGTACGGCACGAGAGTTTCCAACCACCGCTCCTGTAGTCTGTGACGTTGGAATGCAGCCACCCTGTACCGAAGCGATTGCAAATCCATGCACTGAAAATACCTGTGGCGCCGGGGTCATTAATGTGCGA
>JAZGER010000253.1:0-7586 GCA_036478835.1 Gammaproteobacteria bacterium
CAAAACCATACTAGGGGCAGAAAAGTAGAAAATTGATAAGAGAACTAGGGGGGTAGTTGCTAACTGACTGAATGAATTAGAAAAAAAGTAAAGCCAGTCAAAAGTGATCGTAAGGTCGATTACACTACAACCGCTTTAGATTTTTTGATCCGGATATTGGTAGGTACATCAGTCAAGACCCTATAGGACTGCAGGGAGGGGATAATTTTTATCAGTATGCGGCTAATCCGGTTAGTTGGATTGATCCTCTAGGTTTAGCAAAAGGAAAAGTTGGCTGTGAAAAGTGTGATGCTTGTGATGAAAAAAAACCAGGAAAGGCGCTCCAGACCTATTGGCCTGAAAATAACGGCGCTCTGGGTAAAGTTAAGAATGAAACACTTAAACCTGGAACAATAATTGATCGTTATGGGCATGAGGGTGGTTCTTATGTTTCTCCCGCTGGAACTCCTTTTGAAATGCGAGCGTTACCTCCAACCACAAATAGAGCTTCATTAAATACCTATAGAGTAGTGAAACCAATAAAAGTTGAATCTGCAACGATTGCTCCAGCATTCGATCAAATAGGCCTAGGGACTCAACATAAACTTTCGGATTCCGTAGGTAATCTTATAAAAAAAGGGTGCCTTGAGAGGGTAAAATAGTGAACTTAGTAGAACTTAAGAAAAAACTAGATGATTTAGGAATAGATGAACAAGCCTATAGCCTAGGAAATGCAATTGAAGATGAGCAATATTGTATGGAAAAAATTGGTCGAAAGTGGCATTACTACTACAGTGAACGTGGACAAAAGGCTGGTGAAAGATCATTTGAAAAAGAGAGCGAAGCCTGTGAATATATGTACTCAATATTAAAAAGTGATCCAACGGTTAAATCTAGGTAGCACGGTAGGGCGTACCACGTAGGTTGGAATAGCGAAGCGTTTTCCGGCATTTTCTTAGCTACTGCGATGATTAGTCTTACACCATTTTCATTCAAGGTAAATCTTCCTCAGAAAAATCCTGTCGCTTATGAATCACGGCTAACACTTCTACAGAGTCCGTCTTGATTTCGTAAATAATCCGATAGGAATACAAAGCCACCTCGCGGATAAGTTCTTCATTCAGTTCTGCCACTTTACGTCCCATGTAAGGCAGTTCATCTATCCCAACTGTTTTACGCACGATTGCATCACTCACCCGTTTGGCATAAAGCGGTGAGTCTTGCTCAATGTAATCATGAATATGGCGAAGCTGAGTCAATGCATGATTTGTCCATTTCACCATGTCTGAATATCTCTCAATACCTCTTCTGTTGATTGAGTTTTACCTTGAGTGGCATCTTCCTGTCCTTTGCGAATATTTTCCAATACATAAAGGCGGTAGATAATTTCTTCTATATCGGTATCTTCTGGCATCCGAGCAATCGTGTTTAAAGCTTCTTGTTTAACTGCTTGCATAGTATGTCCTCATTCTGTCGGTGAAAATATCAAAGGGCAGAATTTTTGTGCTTCAAGCAGATAATACATTGTATCAATCCTCCTTTTTTTAACTGCCAGTGCCGGTTGCCAGTCGGTTAGCCGTATGTTTAAGAATCAAACTATCAAGTATTTCCCTGGCAACGAGTTTTTCGTTCTCACTAAACTGGCTGAGAGCCTCAAACTGCATTTTAAAGTCATTACTGGCTCCCCTGTCATCCTTATCAAAAAGCAGCGTGTCTGCGCTAATATTAAGCGCAAGAGCGATTTTACGCAGCACTTCCAAAGAAGGCTGAGTATCACCTGATTCATAACGCTTTATCTGCGAAACATGGATGTTGATGGTGTCAGCCATCTGCTGCTGAGTCAGTTTCTTGCCTTTGCGTATTTGCGAAAGTCGCCTGGAAAAACTCATTGTCATTAACCATGTTAAATTTGTGTAGTTCATGAGTTTAACCCCTTAAAAATGAGCGCAACAAAAAAGTAGCAAAGTAAGAACTATTATTATATCATAATAACTACTTGACAAGTTTTTAAGAGGAAATGCTATGTCCCGCATCCCCAGCACACAGATCGAACACCTAAAACAAACCGTTGATCTGGTGGTCATTATCAAGGATCGAGGCGTAAAACTACGCAAAACCGGTCATCTCTACAAAGGCCGCTGTCCCTTCCATGAGGAAAAAACCCCGTCTTTTACAGTCACGCCTGCAAAAAACCTGTGGCACTGTTTTGGCTGTGATAGCGGCGGCGATGTGATCCGCTTTGTAGAGTTGATGGATAAAGTCAGCTTTCCAGAAGCTTTTAAGCGTTTGAGTCGTCATCTGTCGGATCGTTTTAGTGTTGATGATAATAAATCAGCTTCATCTAAAAAACTGTCTTCTAATAAACCATCATCTAAAAAATCTTCTTCCTTAACCGCGATTCCTGATCTTCCCGTTGTAAATCCAGCCCAGCGCACAAAATTATTGACCCGCGTCATGGTGTTTTACAGCAAATGTTTTACTAACCGACCGGAAGCCATGCAGTATTTGCTCAAACAGCGTGGCATTAGCGATGTCAAACACTTTAAAAACTATCAGTTGGGCTATGCCGATGGCAGTTTGCTGGACGCTTTACCCCAGGATGAAGCCGGTCTTGACCGGTTCAAAGCACTGGGCGTACTGACAGATAAAGGCCGGGAGTTATTACATGACTGCGTGATATTCCCGTTATTCGATCATCAGGGCAATGTCGTCAATTTGTATGGTCGCCGTCTGCTGGATGGCAAAGTCAATCATCTATATTTACCCGGAGCCAAAGCCGGACTGTTTAATTATCAGGCAGCAAAACGCTGTTCATCGCTGTTATTGACCGAATCCGTTATTGATGCCTTGACTCTGATTGACCGAGGTTTGCATGATGTCATGCCGTGCTATGGTGTCTATGGTTTAACGGATGATCTATTACAGCATCTTGAGCAATGCACGGTTAAAGAGGTCACACTGTGTTTTGATGGTGACGAGGCTGGCAAGAGGGGAATTAAAAAAGCCAGTGAGCAGTTAAGGAAAAAGAATATAACGGTACATGTTGCCTCATTGCCCGATGGCGAAGATGTCAATTCTTTCCTTAACCGCCAGCCTGTTGAAGCTTTTCAGGCGTTATTGAACCATGCCAACCCAGAGAATACCCAGTCCCATCAAACCGAACAGGAAAAGCAGGCGGTCATTCATACCCCTCGCTACGAAACAACCGAACACGGTTTTAAGTTATTGATTGATTCACGCTGTTACGAAATCAAAGCCATTGCTCGATCCGGCACCCAGTTAAAAGCCACGATCAAGGCCAGTATTATTAGCAGGAGTAACAGTAAAAGTGACAGTTATCGTAATAGCAACAGTCAAAATAATAGAAAAAAGCATCGCGAAAACAACGCTAAAAAAGGCTTTGAACTGCACACACTTGATCTGTACAGTGCCCGTTCCCGTGAAGCCTTTGCCCGCTCTTGTCTGACCTTGTTTGATGAAGACCTGCAGCGCATTAAAACCGATTTAAGCGAGGTACTGGAACAGGTTGAAAGCTGGCAATCAGATGATGAACAAAATGTATCCCGTACAAAAACCATCGAACCCAGCGAACAGGAAAAAAAGACGGCTTTGGCGTTTTTAAAACAACCTGACTTACTTGATGCCATCCAGTCCGATCTCACGACCTTAGGGGTTGCCGGTGAAAATCTGAATAAAGTACTGTGTTATCTGGCGGTCACCTCCCGAAAACTGGATGACCCCTTATCGCTATTAATCCAGTCACGCTCAGCAGCGGGTAAATCCACTCTGCAAAATGCGGTGTTATCGCTGGTGCCGGATGAAGATAAAGTGGTTTACACTCGTATGACTGACCAGGCTCTGTTTTATCAGGATGAAAATGCCTTGGTGCATAAAGTGCTGGCACTGGAAGAAGCCGAAGGTCTGGGCGGTGCAGCCTATAGTTTACGTGCCTTGCAATCCTCCAAAAGCGTCAGTGTTGCCACCACGGCCAAAGATCCGACCACTGGCAAGATGAAAACCGAGCATTATACGGTACAAGGCCCGATAGCGGTGATGCTGACCACCACACAAGCCGATCTGGATGAAGAAACTCGTTCACGCTTTTTAACCCTGACCATTGATGAATCCGAAGCCATGACCCAGCGTATTTTTGAAAGCCAGCGCCATGCCGATACCTTAGAGGGCGTTCTGATGCAAATGGAGGGTAACGCCATTACCCATAAACACCATAGCGCACAACGCTTATTAGAACCCGTTATGGTAATTAATCCCTATGCTAAACAGCTGAGCTTTCCCTCGCGCAGCTTACGTGCCCGGCGTGATCACAAAAAGTACTTAATGTTAATCAAATCGATTGCCTTTTTACATCAACACCAGCGCGAGATTAAAACAGTAGTACGCGGTGAACAGGAATTGAGATATATCAATATCACCAAAGATGACATTCAACAAGCCAATGCGCTGGCATATCATGTACTGGGGCATTCTCTGGATGAATTATCTGCTCCGGCCAGAAATTTGCTCACCCAAATCCACACCATGGTCAAGACCCATTGTGAACAGGACAAGATGAATTTGAATCCGGGCGATTATATTTTTACCCGAAAAACCATTCGCGATGCCACCGCCTGGTCAGATTTTCAGGTGCGTACCCATATCAAGGAACTGGAAACGCTGGAATATCTCAAGGTGCGTACCGGTGCCTGGGGCAAGGAATATGTTTACGAATTGCTGTATGACGGCCAAGGTGAAAACGGTCAGCACTTTGGTTTGAATCTCACCGATCCTGAATGTCTGGAAGACGTGGAGGAGGAGAAGGAAGAGGCGAAGAAGGAGAATAAATTATGATTGTGATGAATCAACAAAAAAATACCGGCTCCGAGAGTAAAAAATGCGACTCCGAGGGTAAAAATATTCACTCCGAGGGCAAGGGTATTCACTTCGTGATAACACCGTGCACGCAGTTAAACCGCCTTTTATCCCTTAACTGCCAAGGCTTTCAGTGGAATTTTATCACTCCGTGGTGTTTTCTTGGGAGAGATACCCTAGGGGAGAGAGGGCTATCCAAAAAAACAAATCAGCAATGGCGTTTGCAAAAAATAAATGATAAATGGAAATTGCAGAGATGTAGACTGCAGAAATGGAGAGTATGGATATGACTTTTTTAGACGGCATGACCTCATTACTGAGCCACTTGCGCTTAAAAAAATACAGTCCGGCCACGATAGACAATTACAGTGACCAGCTCAAACGTTTTGGGGAATGGCTTGAACACAAATCAATTTATGACTTGCGCAAACTGAGCCAGCAAGACATCCGGGATTATCAGGCCGCTGTAAAACAGCAGCCCATAAGTCGTGAGACTCAGGCCTTACGCCTCCGTGCCGTTAAACGCCTGTTTAATCACCTGGTTGAGCAAACCATCATCCTGCTTGACCCCACTGAAGGCATTCAGGAAATCAGCCGCAGAGAAAAACTGCCCCGCCCCATTTTAAGCCAAAAAGAAATCGACAAACTGCTAGCTACACCCAATACTTCTTTACCACAAGGCATCCGTGACCGGGCATTGATAGAAGTACTCTATAGCACGGGTATTCGCGTAGGTGAGCTGGAAAAAGTCACCATTCATCATGTCGATCTACAAACCCAGACTCTGCAGGTGCGCCATGCTAAAGGCGGCAGACCGAGAACTGTACCTTTAGGCAAGACCGCCACAAAATGGCTAAAAGAGTATTTAACCCAAGTCCGTCCACGCCTGGCTAAACGTCGTCCTTTTGAACGCCATCTGTTTTTAGTCCAGGGCGGCAGACCTTTACTGCAAACCCAGATCAGAAGTCTGTTACTGCAGTATCGAAAACAGGCCAGCATCAAAAAAAGTATCACACCGCATATTTTAAGACACACCTGTGCCACGCATTTACTGCAACAAGGGGCGGATATCCGTGTAATCCAGCAATTGCTGGGGCATATCAGCCTGAAAAGCACCACGATCTATACTCGTGTAGCCCCTATAGAAGTCAAAGCCATGCATCAGAAATATCACCCCGATCACATCAAGCAAAAACATTGTCATAAAATCAACAAAAAAAGCAGGATGAAGAATAAACATAATAAAGAACCAAGATAATGAAACTAAGCGATGCCATCCGTCAGTATCTAAATGCCCTTAATACCAACGGCAGAAGCCCACACACGGTAAAAGGAGCAAAAAGCGCACTGAAAGAACTGCAGCTGTTTTTACAGAGTCTTGATGTCAATGACATCGAGCAACTGGATCATGACAGCCTGATGCATTACCGTGAAGAACTGGCCTGGCGATTGACCCCAAAAGGCACACCTCTGACAGCGCGCAGTCAATCCGAGTGTCTGGGGCATTGCAGGGCTTTTTGCCGCTGGCTGGTGGCGCATGATTTAGTGGTGGGCGATCCGTCAATCAAAATACCCAATCCGAAGAAACCGCAACAACTACCCAAAGCCATCCTGGAGCCCTGCGAAGTCCGGAAAATCCTCAGACAGCCGGATATGAGCACTGCTACCGGCTACCGGGATAAAGTGATATTAGAAGTCCTGTATTCAACCGCTATCCGCAGAGAAGAAGTGGCCAATATCCAGCAACAAGACCTGGATACCGAAAACGGTTATATCATTATCCGAGAAGGCAAAGGGCGAAAAGACCGGGTAGTGCCGGTGGGTGACAATGTTTGTCAGCTGATCGAGACCTATCTCACCGGCATCCGTGCGGACTGGATCAATGCCGATAACGATCCCCATCTCTTCCTTAACCGCTGGGGACAGGGCATCAGTCCGAATGCCATCTGGGCGGTAGTCAAAAAGGCTGTTAAAAGTGCCAAGATCAAAAAGCCGGTTTCAACACATACCTTTAGACACAGCTGTGCTACGCATATGCTAAAAAATGGCGCACCGATCCGCCATCTGCAGGAACTGCTGGGGCATGTATCGCTGGAAACCACACAGATATATACTCGCATTACCATTAATGAATTGAAACAAATACACAGCCAGTATCATCCTGGTGAGGGAACAGAGGATAGATGATAGAAGGCAGAGGACAGAAGAACCAGAGCAAAAGACAGAGCAGGAATCAGAGTGAATACAGCTATTCACCGCCCGTCACAATGCTTGCATCAACCGGCAACAAGTGCGCCGCCATCCTTGGCGCAAGTCACACTTCTTGCAGGTTGGGCAAGCATTGCGCCGGGCTGGGACGGCCATCCCTGGCCGGATCTGTTCAAAGTCATCGTACTATCAGAAACGCTCGGCATCCTGCCTCTCGGTGGTGTAATACATGCTATCGCAAGTATTACGAAGTGAATTTACGCAAGTCAACAGAAAGCCCCGAAAAACAGCAGTTCATGAAAAGTTAAACCATAAGGCTTACTGTTAACTGGCTTATCACCCCCAACCCCCTCAAGGGGGCTTAAGAGCAGCCATCAAGCCCTAAAGGGTTAACATAACGGGTATTATGCGCAGTTGCCTGTCAACACAAGCCCGCAAGAGAAAGAGCCGCGGGCAGCGTTGCCAGTCAACTGCGCATAAAAACGTTATGTTAAATGGCTGCACGGGCTATCCTGCCCGTTAAAGTGCGC
>JAZGER010000254.1:0-6265 GCA_036478835.1 Gammaproteobacteria bacterium
GTGGCTATTGAGTGAACACCTGCCGGGGGGTAGAATACGCAGCCCCAATTGGTAGTAATGATTTTCGGAGCTAGGGTTAAAATGGCATTAAATACAGAACAGAAAAGTCAAATTGTAAATGATTACCAGCGTGAAACAGGCGACACCGGTTCCCCTGAAGTGCAGGTCGCTCTACTGTCTGCGAATATTACGCATCTGACTGAGCATTTTCAGGAACATAAGCATGATCACCACTCCCGTCAGGGTTTGCTGCGTATGGTGAGTAGCCGACGCAAACTCCTTGATTATCTAAAGGGTAAGGATGTTAGTCGTTATCAGGAGTTAATCGGTCGATTAGGTCTTCGCCGCTAACTATATTTGGTATTCCAACTAGGCGCTGCGCTGCAGCTTACAGGTAATCTACGTGAACCCTATCAAGAAATCCTTTCAGTACGGTGATCAGACCGTTACGTTTGAAACCGGTGAAATCGCACGCCAGGCATCTGGCTCAGTCATGGTGAGCATGGGCGAAACCGTCGTCATGGTAACCGCCGTTGGTTTAAAGCGCGCGTCAGAGGGTAGAGACTTCTTCCCGTTGACTGTGGACTATCAGGAACGTACCTATGCTGCCGGAAAAATCCCAGGCGGTTTTTTTCGTCGAGAAGGAAGACCCAGCGAAAACGAAACACTTATTTCCCGCCTGATAGATCGCCCTATTCGCCCGCTCTTTCCAAAAGGGTTCGTGAATGAGGTGCAGGTGATTGCTACCGTCATGTCACTGGATCCTGAGATTGATCCAGATATAGCCTCTTTGTTAGGTGCTTCAGCAGCACTGTCAATTTCTGGCATGCCATTCAGTGGGCCAGTTGGGGCAGCACGAGTGGGTTATATCAATGATGAATATGTGCTGAACCCGACCAAAACCCAGTTGGATGAGTCCCAGTTGGACCTCATTGTGGCCGGTACTGATAATGCTGTGCTGATGGTTGAATCTGAAGCAAAAGAGCTATCTGAAGAAATCATGCTGGGCTCCGTCGTGTATGGACACGAGCAAATGCAGCTGGCAATTAATGTGATTTCCGAGCTTGCAAAAGAAGTGAATGCAGTTGCCTGGGAATGGGCGGCTGCACCAACGGACGAGGCATTAGCCAGCGCTGTTGCCGAACAGTGTGAAGCAGCATTTACCGATAGTTATCAAATTGCTGAAAAACTGGACCGTTATGCCAGTCTGGATAAAGCAAAAGCCAGCGCTCTTGTGAACCTGGGTGTGGCAGATGGTGAGGCTGATAAGATAGACAAAGCCAAAGCGGCTATGTCGAAGCTTGAAAAGAAAATCGTGCGTAGCCGAATTCTGGAAGGCAAGCCGCGAATTGATGGCCGTGATACTGAAACTGTTCGCCCAATAACCATTCGTACTGGTATTTTGCCCAGAACCCATGGATCAGCATTATTTACCCGTGGTGAAACTCAGGCTTTGGTTGTCACCACTCTGGGCACAGAAAGAGATGCGCAGATCATCGATGCATTAACCGGCTCTCATCGTGAGTCATTTATGCTGCATTACAACTTTCCTCCATTTTGTGTTGGTGAGACGGGCCGTGTGGGCAGTCCCAAGCGCCGTGAAATCGGGCATGGGCGGTTGGCCAAGCGCGGTGTGAACGCGGTGATGCCTGGAGAAGATTTCCCATACACTATCCGGGTCGTCTCTGAAATTACCGAGTCCAATGGATCAAGCTCAATGGCCAGTGTCTGTGGTAGCAGTTTGGCAATGATGGATGCGGGCGTTCCATTGAAAGCGCCGGTGGCTGGTATCGCTATGGGTCTGATCAAGGAAGGCAATGACTACGCTGTTCTGACGGATATCATGGGTGATGAAGATCATCTTGGTGACATGGATTTTAAGGTGGCAGGTACTGATGATGGCATAACAGCCTTACAGATGGATATCAAGATTGATGGGATCACGCGTGAGATTATGGAAAAAGCCCTGGCTCAGGCGCATAAGGCCCGAATCCACATACTCGGAGAGATGAATACGGCTATTTCTTCTGCTCGAGAAGAAATGTCAGCATTTGCTCCGCGTTATATCACATTCAAGATTAACCCCGATCGTATCAGAGATGTTATCGGTAAGGGCGGTGCTACTATTCGCGCACTGACTGAAGAAACAGGTACCAACGTAGATATTGATGATGAAGGTATGGTTAAAATCGCCTCAGTAGATGGAGAAGGTGGGGAAGAAGCCCGACGCAGAATTGAGCAGTTAACCGCCGATGTCGAGGTGGGCACAACGTATGAAGGTAAAGTGGCCAAATTAATGGACTTCGGTGCATTTGTAACCATTTTGCCAGGAAAGGACGGGCTTGTTCATATTTCTCAGATCTGTGAAGAGCGCGTTGAAAAAGTGAGTGATAAGCTGTCCGAAGGTGACACGGTGAAGGTTAAGGTACTGGAAGTTGATAAGCAGGGCCGTATACGCCTGAGCATGAAAGCGGTCAACGACGATTGATCTTTTAAGCCAAAACTGGAAAAAAGAGCCGGTTGGCTCTTTTTTTTCGACAAATTTTTCATTTAATTCTATTTTCGTCTGCCATTATTAGTAGCTACATGCATATTTATGCTGGAAATTACCGCTCAATTGTTTAAAAATCAGGCCGATAGATTTGTTTGCATAGGTGTTTTTTGTGCTGAGCAGGTAATGGATTGATCTAATAACAGGAAGGCAATGATGACCAGGACGTACAAGATTTCAACAGGCAGGATGCTGATGCGAAGCCTGTTACTACTGTTTTTTACCGCAAGTCTGATTTCTGGATTGTTACACGCCGCTGATAAACCTGCGGGAATTGATGCCATCCTGATTATGGATAGTTCGGGCAGCATGGCGAAGAACGATCCATTAAAGTTACGCGTTCCGGCTGGGAAAATGTTCATGTCATTGCTGGGCAAAGATGACCGAGTCGGCTTGATCAGCTTTAGCGATAATGGCTACCCGGTATTACGCCTGACAACGCCCACAGCCAGGACCAATAAAAAAATTCTTGCTTCAGTTGATAAGATTTCATCTCGTGGCGTCTATACCAATTTGCACGATGCAATTGCGAAAGGGATTGCCATGCACGGTAAGCAGGAAAAACCTGATCGTGAAAAAATCCTGGTGCTCATGTCTGACGGTAAAATGGATGTGGGGAACCCTGAAAAAGATGACAGATTGACACTGCAAATCCATGAAAATCTGATTGAAAAGCTGAAGGAAAAAAAGATAAAGGTCTATACCGTTGCCTTCACCGAGGCATCTGATGTGGATTTAATGAAGACCCTGTCAGATAAGACCGGGGGTTTGTTTCGTATGGCGCAAAGCCATAAGGATTTACATACTGTTTTTTCCTCTATTTTTGAACAGTCAAAAAGCCCTGACATGCTACCGATCGATGGGGGTGAATTCACTGTTGACGAATCTATTGAAGAAGTGACTTTAATTGCTTCGAAAGAACGTTCAGACGTGCGCATCTTTTTGTTAGACCCGGATGGAAAGAAAATCGGATCAGATAGTCGCAAGAAAAATTTCAAGTGGTTCCAGTCACACCATTTCGACATGATTACTATTTCCAGGCCTAAGCCGGGTACCTGGAAGCTCCTGTCAACAGCAGGAAATAATCATGCCTATATTGTGACTAATATGTCTCTTGAGAACGATGTTAACGATACGTCATTGGATATCAACGAAGATATTGTTGTCTCTTCATGGCTTGAGGAAGATGGTGAAATATTAAATCGAGAAGCGGTGCTTTCCAATACGGAATTCTATATTCGCATCGAGGATCCGGAGGGTGCAGAGGCTGCCTTTGATTTATTTGATGATAGCCAGTATGGCGATAAAAAAATGTCAGATGGAAAATATGCAAATACTTTGTCCTTTGAAACACCGGGACCTTACCGTATACATTTTATTGCTAAGAGTGAAACTTTTCAGCGCGAAAAAACAATTATCCTCGAAGTTGAAAGTCCTGCCGGAGAAAAAGCAGTCTCCGAGCCTGTGCCGGAAATGACTAAGCCTGCCGCAGTAATTACAGACGTAGTAAAAAAACCGATTGCTCCTGAAAAAGAATCAGGAATACAGCCTGAAGTAGAAAAGGAGACTGAGGCTGATACTGCAAAAATCCCGGAAGAGACAAAAATAAATCTCCCGCTGGTCGCTGGTGTATTTGTGGGCATCAACCTGTTGCTTGGGTTAATTGGAGGGGGCATATGGTGGTTCCTTAAACGTAAGAAGAAAGCAAAAGAAGGCGATGAAGAAGAAAGTGAGGATAAAGCCGAAGCTGAGAAGTAAAAAAGACTTTCGCCGACTGAAACTTAGTATAGAAACCGCATTAGGGAATCAAGTGAATGCCTGAGTATTATATCCATCCATTCTGGTTGTTAGGCGCCACACAAATAGCCATTTTTTTGTTTGTGGCTACTGGGTACTTCTGGTTCAAAAGCAAATCAGCCAGCAAAAAAATCACAGTGGAAAAGCACACTACCTATACCGCTTACCTGGATAAAGAGATCGAGATTGCAGATGGTCTTCCTGAGTTAGCTGAGGAAGAATCCGCTGAAAGTCAGAAAAATATGCTGGAACTGAGACGGGGGATTCTGGACCTGGAAAGAGTGACCTACTCACTAGGTACCGAATCGGGAGAATTTCAGAAGCAATATTCAACCAGTCTGCAAAGGCTGCTAGAGCAATACGTTCATGTTGAATTAAATAATGTCGAAGAAGAAAAAATGGTGGATGAGGCACCCGTTGAAGCTGATAACGTGCGTGGCACCATTGATACTTATGAAAGTGAATTTAAATCTCTAAAAGACATTATTAAAAATCAGTATGATGCAATGAAATCATTACGTGAACAATTAGAAGAAAATGGAGGCGATATTGAATCAATTGAGGAGATTAATAAGGTATTACGCCAGGTTGAACAAGAGAACGAGGTAATCGACGGTAATATAGAGAAGCTGGAAACATCCAGCCAGACAGTGATAGAAACAGAGGCTGAAGAGGGTGATCTGTTACTGGATGCCGAAGAGAGCGACACGGTTAGCATGGATGAAATGACCGAGATCGTCAGCGGGCAGCAAAAAAATATTGATAGTTTACGAGGCTTAATTGCCAGCCTTGATGAAGACCAGGAAAAACCACTGGAGTCTTCGATGGCTAATATTGAACGGTCGAATAGTGAGCTGAGTAATTGCCTGGTCTATCTGGTAGATGAAAATGATGCCTTGCGTTCCAGACTCAATGATTCGCAAGGCGATACAGGAGTGGCAGCCAGTGATGAGCTTGATGGAAAGCAGCAGGCAGCGTTTGAAGTAAAGATTAAGGCATTAGAAACACAGCTTCTGGATAAAGATCAGTTAATTCATAATCTGCAGGAAAAGCTTGAGCGTTTTGAACCTACAGAAAACCTCGAAGCCAGTGATCTAGACTTGTAGTTGTGTATAGAGTGTATCAGGTCAGTCAGATTTTTTAATATAGAGTCCAGGACTGCACAATTAGGAAAATTCGACGTCTCTTTTTTTCTGGAAATTCAAGGTAATAAATTCAACACCAATAGTGTAAGCAAGGCCTTTTTGTTTAGAAGTACCAAGGCAACTGACAATACGGCCAACAGCTTTTAGGCCTTGTGAATCAATTTTAATCAGACTGTTCACTCGAAGCTGATTTTTATAAGCGAATTTTAGTCCCCTGGGGGAGAGATCCAGAATTTTTCCTGTTTCCATTGTGGGCTGTGGCCACCTGGAAATAAAGTTGAGTTTTCCTGCCACAGCCGTTCTCTTAACAGCACGTTGACTGTTGCTGTTTCGGATGGTTTCTTTTATCGGTGTTAACGAGCTATCGCAGACGCGGCAAAAAGAAAGCGGCGTCGCTCCAGGTGTTCTTCCTGGAGACCCGACCTGACAGTAAGGGCAGTGTGCTGGCCCATAGTGTTGATACGAGGGTGCTGTTTTTTTCTTTGGGGGTGTTTGCGGGCTGGAATGTGAGCCTCGGGATTTTTTAAAAGGTTTCAACTGACTATCGTAAATGGCACGCTTCTTAGCATCGCACAGCGTCGTGTAAGCTTCGTTTAGAAGGCTGGCATTCTCGGTGTCTCCCCCAAGATCCGGGTGCTGCCTGAACTTCTGCATGATCGTGCGATAGCTAGCCTTGATGACTTCAGTCGGTGCGTCAGGCTGAACATGCAGCAGGCGATAATAATTGCGACGATTTACGTTACTCATATCAGCTTATATCGGACTTATTAGT
>JAZGER010000255.1:0-6935 GCA_036478835.1 Gammaproteobacteria bacterium
CCTTTTTGGGTATAGGTCCATCCTCAGAGAACAGGATTTCCTCCAACGCCGCGATGTCAGTTTTCGATATTGGTTGGTTATTCTTCAAACGCCTGATGGTGATGTGATCCTGATGATCTCGAATAAAGCGCTGCACGCGTCTGCGGTAGTCTTTGAGATTGGGGTCACTTTTAACAACGGTATACTCAGCTGAATCCTCGGCAATCTCATCCTCAAAGTTGGTGTACACATCTTTCAAGCCTTCTTCCGGATCGATGAATCGCACCAGGTCACGCAACCGTAGCCGCACTTCCTCCAACATCGGCAAGGTCACATCCTGCCACCAGGTATCGGTTTGTAACGCCAGTATCAGTTCCATTTGTACGCTGACGCCTGGAATAGCAGATTTATTTTCTAACCCTTTGGCTATCTCGCGTATTTTGATCTGGTAATTCTCCTGCGCGTTGCTGTTTTTCAATAGTGCCAACTGCAAATTGAGTATTAGCAAATCAAAACGGCTGCTAAATTCATCATCGTCGTCTTGCGCAGGCAATCCGCTGAGTTTTTCGTCCAGTACCTTTATATCGTCTTCAGAAAGATTCAACCAGCGCTCGCGTTTTGCGAATGTTTCAACCGCCTTACGCTGTTTCCTGACAATAAAATTATCCAGATTCATGGATTCGACAACGCCGTGCATCTGGTCTTTTAGCTGGTTCGTCAAATCAATTAACGAATCATCGTCTGGCTGCCCCTCCTGCAAGGCCATAGCCAGTTCAAGGCGGCGTTTGAAGGTTTTCTGCTTAACCGATTCCTGCAAGCCGGATTCATAACCATCCGGGTTTGCATCAAAGAACGCCAGGTTCTGGCAGTAGTCAAAGATAACGAATTCCTGCTTATCCTCACCCGGCGCAAACAGGTCTTCACATAATCGTGTGCCACGGCCGAGCATCTGCCAGAACTTGGTTTTGGAGCGCACCAGTTTAAAGAACACCAGATTGACCACTTCCGGCACATCGATACCGGTATCCAGCATATCGACGGACACGGCAATTTGGGGATACTTGTCCTTGATGCTGAACTCGTCTATCAGACTTTGGGCATACTTCACTGAGAAGTCGATCTTCTGACAAAACTTGCCCGCATAGTGGGGATAATTTTTATCGAACTGCTCGACAATGAAACTGGCGTGTTTGGTGTTTTTGGCAAAGACAATAGTCTTGCCCAGCTTGTCACCGCCTTCCACCTTGATGCCATTTTCCATCAGGTGCATCAACACCTTGTTCACGGTATCCGTATTAAACAGCCACTGGTTTAACGCCGATGAACCGATCTCTTGTTTCATGACACCGGAATCCGGATCGTAGAATTGCTCCTGCAATTCATACTCTTCCTGTTCTTCAGGCGACAGGTCTTTGTACTTGATGCCTTCGCGCTGAAATTTCAACGGCACAGAAATCGCGTGTGGCGGCACCAGAAACTGGTCATCGACAGCCTGTTCCAGTTCATACGAATAAGTCGGCTGGTGATCATCGAGTTCAAACAGTTTATAGGTATTGCGGTCGACCTCGCCTCTGGGTGTCGCGGTCAGTCCCAATAACAGGGAATCGAAATAATCAAAAATCGCCCCATACTTCTGATACACCGACCGGTGTGCTTCGTCGATAATAATCAAATCAAAATGCGCAACACTGAAGGTTTCCTTGATATCTTTACGCGTCCCGTCAATACAATTCAGCATGCTGGGATAAGTTGAGAAGATCACGCGGGCATCTTCTCTGGTTTTATCTAACAGGCTGGCCACAGAGACATGCGGCAAGTGTTTATTAAATTCCCGCTTGGCCTGATTCACCAGGGCGGTGCGATCCGCCAGGAACAACACCTTTCTCGCCCAGTTAGCACGCAACAGCATATCCACCAGGGCAATGGATAAACGGGTTTTACCCGTCCCTGTCGCCATCACAATCAGGCTTTTACGCCGGCGCTGCGTGCCATAGGCCTCCATGACACGGGCAGCTGCTTCCATTTGATAATAACGACCAGTGATTTCGGGTTTGGGTTGCAGCTGGCTTAGATCCTGCCGGGTAGTTCTCTGGTTAATGCGCCACTGGCATTCATCCAGATTGGCAAAGCCCTGTACTTCTCTCGGCGGGTAGAAGCTGTCATCCCACAGCCAGGTGGTGTAGCCATTGGAGTAATAGATAATCGGGCGCTGGCCGGTGTGTTTTTCCAGGCAGTCGGCATAGAGTTCGGCTTGCCGTTTGCCTTCCTTGGGATCGTTACGAGTACGCTTGGCCTCCACCAGCGCCAGCGGTTTGCCGTCTTTACCCCACAACACATAATCGACATACCCTGTACCGGTACGTTCTCCCGATGCAGTGGGCATACAGTCGGTGACTTCGTACTCCTCGACGTTTGCCGCCTTTGGATCCCAGCCCGCTTCGCGCAGCATCACATCAATCATCAATTCGCGCGTTTGAGCTTCGGTGTATTCCTCACTGCCGATGGTTTTTTCGTTGTCCTGTTTAACCTGTTGTAACAGGACCAACTGCTCTTTGAGTTCAGCTAATTCGGTTTCGGTTTGGGTCAGCTTTTCTTCTGCCAGGGCTGCCACATCATCTTTGGCTTTTAATTCATCCTGAATGTCTTCCAGTTGTTGCACGCTAAGATGTGTGGCTTTCGGCTCAGGCTTCGGCAACCAGGTGATATTAAACTGCTCAGGCTTAGCGCCACCTCGGGTATACACACGCGCCATCCAGCCCAGGAACTGATGCAGGGCAACGGTGGCTTTCAAACCTTCCTGCTCGGATATGGTTTGATCACCGTGCACGGCGACATTGCCGAGGCGGTGAATAAACTTGATGTCGTGGAACAGGCCTTTTTTTATATTGCTGGCAAAGGTCGGCTCATGAATCATCGCCGCCAGGCTTTTTTCATAGGGGACTTTTAACGCGGTGTCATTGGCGAATAGCCACTTAAGGGAAATTTCCAGTGTGCGACGAGCATAGATAGAAGCGGCACGGGGATCACGCAGAGCGTAGTTTTCTACCTGCTGGGCATCCAGCAGTAGAAAATCCCAATGCTCACTTAAAAATTTAAAATTTGATTGCTTCAAATTCCCGCCTTTTATTCTTTCTTCTTGCCTACTTCATTTGCCAGCTTTTCTAGTTGCTCCAGGTCCTTTCTATCAGCATCTTTTGCATCATCCTCCAAACGCTGCTGATGAAATTTTTCATATTCCTGTTCCGCCAATTGTTTGGCTACGGCCATTTTAACTTTGCCAGAGCCAGTTAATATTTCACGTTCATTAAACTGCAAAAAGGCATCCAGTTTTTCACGCCAGTCGCCCATAAATAATGTTTTACGCCGCTCAGCCTGTGATTCAGCATAATCAAGATACATAACAACCAATCGGTTTAATTGTTCCAATTCTGATTGATCCAGATAATTTTTTGCAATCGACACATCTGCTTTGCGCACCTTGTCACCCTGACAGCTGGTTAAGCCCATATTATCTTTCTGGCTATCGACACGTTGCGCAATTAACTCGGCTGCGGTTAACCCACTTACTGACCAGTGCAATTTATTTTGAACTACCTTAAAAAATTCTCGGGTTTCTTCTGCTTTCGGATCGTAATCAACTGCCAGTGCATAAATGTCGCGAATTTTTTGATAAAAACGTTTTTCACTACTGCGTATATCGCGAATACGTTCAAGTAATTCGTCAAAATAATCCACACCTAAATTTTTATCCGGGTCTTTTAAGCGCTCATCATCGATGGTGAAACCTTTTACCAGATATTCATCCAGCAAGCCGGTTGCCCACTGGCGAAACCGCGTACCTTGAGCCGAGCGCACCCGATAACCTAATGCAATCACCATTGGCAAATTGTAGTGTTTTAACTGACGTTTAACCTCACGGCTACCCTCCTGCCGAACTTGTAAGCAATCCTTACAAGTTGCCATTTCATCCAGCTCCGCATCCTCATAGATGGACTTGATATGCAGGGTGATATTTTGCGGCGTGGTTTGAAATAACTCGGCAATTTGCGCCTGAGTTAGCCACAGGGTATTGTCCGACAAATGCACCTGAATACGGGTACTCTGACTGGCATCCTGATAAATAATAAATTGTAAGGCGTTATCGGTATTTTCCTTTTTCATAAATCCTTTTATGCCGCTTTGGTTTGATTGCTTAGTTCGCCGCTGAAGGCTTGTTGGGTTAATGATGAAAAAAGGTTTTCAGACAATACAATTGAATCGCAATATTTCTCCCTTTTAACCTCAATATACTGCTCAATCTCACTAAATTTCTTCTGAAGCTCAATCGGTGGCACTCTAATTTCAAATTTTTTACATTCTGGAACAGATAAATGGGTAACCGTTGAACCTGCACTCATCTTAATTATTTGTCTTTTAATTCCCGCCCCCATTAACTCATGAAGTAAAAATTCAGAAGTAGACAATTTATAATCAGGACGAAAGTGCATAGACCTCTGGCCTAAAAATATTTTCTCTTCAGTTTTAACTATTGCTGCCTCTCCTGCCGGGGCTTCTCGTGTGAAAAATATATCACCTACTTCTGGAGTTAATCGTCTAACCCATTTTTCATATATTTCTTTTTCAACAAAACGTACATTCTGCGTATCAATCTTAAAATTACGTATATTTGTTGTACGAATCATTTTATATGAAGTAACAAAATCAACTGACTTTGCAGTTTTATTTACGCAATCTACTATTTCATAACAAACACTCTGAATTTCCTGTACAGGCCACCCCTTCGGATTCGTCACCGGATCACCAAACATATCCAGAAAGACGGAGCGGAGGAGTTGGTCGGTGAGGTCGATGGCTTGCTGGCGTTTGCGGCGTATGGCATCGGCCTTGTCCAGAATCGCGGCGATGCGTTTTTGTTCTTTTAGGGGTGGGAGGGGGATTTTTAATCCCTTAAAGTTCGTGACCGTAAAACTAGATTGGTTTACTGAATCTTTTGTTATTTTCGGTAGCTGTCTTCTAAATTCCTGAGAACATAGCACACGATATATATAATCTGGGTAAGCCACGTCAGTATTAACTCTCATTCCCAGTAAGTTCATACCATGAATTAATATTTTCGGAACTCCCTTATACATTGCACATTTACCAAGATGTTTGGTGCTGTTTATATGACTTATTAATATATCCCCATTGTGCAAGACATGATTAGGAAAATCGTCTACTGTTACGTTTGCATATCCGCACCGTTGAGGGTTTATATTCCAATCAGCAATCGTTTCAATACGAGTTATAGGTATCCCGGTCGCATATTCAGATTGTTTAATTGACACACCATTTCTTATTAAATCCACGGCTTCATATAACTCAACAACCCGCATTACAAACCCCTCTTAATTATTTCATACTGATTCATAAGCCATGTTTCTCTAGTTCCCACGCAGGAGAGTGGGAACGAGACGAAGATTAATTATATCTAGTGTCACGATCCAACCACTTCCTGCTGTTGAAATATCATCACATAATCCTTAAACCAAAATACCCGGTTTCGCCGCTTGCCTGTTATTTCGTGTAATACGCCGTATTTAACAAAGTCATTCACCAGTGCGGCGGCCGTATTAGTTTTTAGGTCTAGCAACTTGGCGACTGTTTTAATATCAAGAGCGGGAGACTGGTATAGGTAACGCATCAGTGTTTGTGCATTTCCCTGGCGGCGAGTACTGAAATAGGGCAGGACTTCGCGCTCCAGTTTTTCTTTGAGTACCAGTATGTCTTTAAAGACCTGGATAGAACTTTTAGCAGTTTCCTGTATACCGATTAAAAAAAATACTAACCAAGGTTTTATCTGGTTGTTTAACCGCACCGCTGTAAGGTGATCGATATACTGCGTTTTGTGCCGCTCAAAATAGTCCGATAGATAGAGGGCGGGTTTATGCAATAAGCCATAGCTGGCAAAGTAGAGCGCGATCATCAAGCGCCCCAGTCGTCCATTACCATCCAGAAAGGGGTGAATAGTTTCAAACTGATAGTGGGCGATAGCAATTTTTATCAAGTGGGGTACGTGGTTTTCTTCATTATGAATAAACTTTTCCAGGTCACTCATTAACTCTGGAACCTCATCGTGATGAGGTGGCACAAAGATGGCGTTTTTTAAACTTGCGCCAATCCAGTTCTGGCTATTACGGAATTCGCCAGGTTGTTTGGTTTCGCCCCTTACACCTTGCATAAGTGTCTTGTGGGTATTTTTTAACAGGCGGTTAGAGAGTGGCAAGGTTTCCAGTTGTGTTATAGCCTGGTTGATTGCCTTTATGTAGTTTTGTACTTCTTCCCAGTCGTCGCGTTTTTCTGGGGCAATGTCTTGCTCATCCAGCAGGGCTTCTTCCATATTGGTGCGCGTGCCTTCAATACGACTGGATTGAGTTGCTTCTTTGGTGATGTGCATGCGGATAAAAAAGTCCACATCAGGAACTAATTGTGAAAAGGCATTGAGTTCACCCAGTGCTCTGTCGGCATCACTCAACAGATTCTGGATTTCAGCATCTGAGATTTCCCAGCGATGATTGATGGGCTCGGGGGAAAAGCTTTTGTACTCATACTGCTGTACGTATGCGCCTGCTTTGTAGTTATCCAAATTCATTTTATGTCTGAAACTACCCCTATTTTCGATATTACAGAATGCTTATATCGGAAACTTAACGTTTTTGCACTATAATGTCAAATACATGGCATGTTTTCGATATAACGGTATTCTTATGTCGAATTCTTTTGGTTTTCTATACATGTCCCACTATTTCAACATGGCGCGTAATTCTGCCAGATCTTGCTGAATGTCAACTTCCAGTGACTCCAGCTGATCCAGAATCACCAGCGGCGGATCGTATACCACTTCTTCGTATTCGATCTCTTTGTAGCGGTTGATGGAGAGGTCGTATTTGTTGTCTGCAATCGCCTGTTTATCGATG
>JAZGER010000256.1:0-2204 GCA_036478835.1 Gammaproteobacteria bacterium
GCGAAAGCAGTGGGGGCGTATGAACGCACGCTGATTACGCCAAACAGTCCCTACGATACATTCGCAAAAGGGGATAAGACTGCGCTGACATCCCAGCAGCAACGCGGAATCAAGCTGTTTGCTGAAATTGGCTGTACCAGTTGTCACTCAGGCGCGGCGTTTAATGGCCCTGCTTTACCGGAAGGAACGGGTTTCTATATGAAGTTCCCTACGTTTTCAGATAACGATTACGTGAAAAAATATGACCTCATGGCCGATGCGGGTCGTGCTGAAGTGACGAAGAAAGAGGAAGACAAACAATTATGGAAAGTGCCGACCTTGCGTAATATCGCACTCACAGCACCGTATTTTCATAACGGGTCTGTCGCTACACTGGATGAAGCGGTTCGCGTGATGGCGAAAACCCAGTTAAACAAAGACCTGAATGATGACCAGGTATCTGATCTATCCGCTTTTCTGATGGGCTTAACTGGTGAGTTTCCTGAGCAGTTGATGCCACGTCTGCCGGGCACTTACGGGTGGACTTTGATTAACGATATCTAGAGAGAGCTTTGCACGTACATTTTATAATGGCCAGGGCCGCCAGGGAAACAGACGTGTTTTCGTTACGTCGTGCGAAAAATATCTTATGTTCTCTTGGCAGTGAATGAAGTCGCAAATGGGATGCTCAGGGGATTTGAGTATCCCAGGTATTGACGATTTTGCAAAACAGTTCTGCGGTGCGTTCAGCGTCGTATTTTGCAGAATGCGCCTGTCCCTGATCCCATTCTATTTCGGCCGCCATCGCCGCGCGAGCTAGAACCGTTTGCCCATAAGCCAGCCCGGCAAGGGTGGCCGTATCAAAACAACTGAAACCGTGGAACGGGTTGCGCTTAATATCGCAGCGATTCACAGCAGCATTGATAAAGCCTAGATCAAATGAGGCGTTATGCCCGACCAGGATCGCCCGCGTACAACCGGTTTTTTTTATCGCTCGGCGAATCGGTTGAAAAATATCTGTCAGAGCATCGTTTTCACGTTTGGCCATGCGGAACGGGTTGTAAGGGTCAATTCCTGTGAAATCCAGAGATTTCTGATCCAGGTTTGCACCTGGGAAGGGTTCGACATGGCAGGCAATCGTTTCAACCGGGACAAGTGTCCCACTTTCGTTGAAATCTACAATAACCGCGGCAATTTCAAGCAGTGCATCGCGTTTGGCATTAAAACCAGCCGTCTCAACATCGACGACTACGGGCATAAATCCCCGGAAGCGATTGGATAAAGGCGTGGTTTCATTTTCTTCTTCAGTCATGGGCGTAAGCATATCGGAAGTTTATCATTAAAGGTATGGGGTTATTCAATACTGGCCACGGAATACACGGAGTTCACGGTAAAAATCATAAAAATGCTTTTTTACGCTATTGAAAGCTGGATTGTAGTTTCCGTGTCTTCAGTGCCTTCCGTGGCCATTATTAATAAAATCTCAATCTGCCACGGAATATAAAAACCTGCATCGACTAAAGGGCGAGCCGCCAATCCAGGGCCTGCCCAGCCGACAGGGGGACTAAGGTAGAACCAGCCAGCGGGTAGTCATCAGGGATGGTCCATTTTTCTTTTGACAGAGTAATGTGGCCTGAATTTCGCGGTAGCCCATAAAAATCAGACCCAAAATGACTGGCAAAGGCTTCCAGCTTTTCCAACGAGTTAGCCGCCTCAAATGCCTGAGCGTAGAACTCTATCGCTGCATGTGCCGTGTAAATACCTGCACAACCGCAACTGGATTCTTTTGCATTTACCGCATGAGGGGCGCTATCGGTGCCAAGAAAAAACTTCGGATTGCCACTGGTGGCCGCAGTGATCAGCGCTGCCTGATGGGATTCCCGTTTCAGTATCGGCAGGCAATAGTAGTGTGGTTTGATTCCTCCCGCGAGCAGAGCATTGCGATTATAGAGCAGGTGATGCGCGGTAATGGTGGCGGCGATAGAGTGACCAGCTGATTCGACAAACTGAACGCCGTCGACGGTGGTTAAATGCTCGAAAACAATGTTCAGGTCAGGGAAGTCTTTGATTAGCGGGATAAGGTGTCGATCAATAAAGACGGCTTCACGATCAAAGATATCAACGTCTGGATCGGTGACCTCACCGTGCACCAGTAGCGGTATGCCGCAAGCCTGCATCGCTTCAAGAGCAACGCTGGTTTTGCCAAGGTCGGTGACGCCGGAGTC
>JAZGER010000257.1:0-18262 GCA_036478835.1 Gammaproteobacteria bacterium
TCAGTACACCTGTGCTATACAATTCTTCAACGGCCTTTTTAGTATCGTGTCGCAAATGCTGCGGATCTGTTTCATCAATATCTGCTGGCTCACCATCAGTGACCAGAAGAATCAATTTGCGTCTTTCAGCTTGTTTCATCAAGTGGCCGCCAGCATGACGCAGTGCTGCACCCATGCGCGTTGATAAACCACCCTTCATTCCAGCGAGTCGAGACTTTGCTTCGTCATCGTAATTTTGGCCAAAGTCTTTAAAGCGATAATACTGTACGTCGTGACGACCATCAGAAGCAAAGCCATGTAATGCAAATGGATCACCGATACCGTCAATTGCAGTCGAAACGAGTGTTGCCGCTTCACGTGTTAGTTGCAATACGGTTTTATCAGAACCTTGCATAGATTCATTAGTCGATTCAGATAAATCCATCAGGATCACAACAGATAAATCACGTGTCTTTAATACGTTACGCATGGTAATGCGTGGGTTAGGTTGTTCGCCCATGCGAATTGAAATCATCGCATCAACCGCGGCATTTAAATCTATTTCATCGCCGTCTTCCATGTTGCGTACGCGTTGCACACCTTCAGGGGTTAGCAAATCAATAATCTGTTTTATACGATGTGCAACCGGGCGGTATTCATCGAGAATGTCACGTATATCATCTGGATCGCCTTTAGGCTGGCGACGTTCGTACACGGTTACCCAGTCGGGACGGTGTAACTGAATCTGGTAATCCCATTCCTGATAATGGTATGGATCGGAAACAGGCTCTTTGCCCCACATGTCATTGAAGCTGATTTGCTCATCGGTCAGGTCATCTTCATAAGGACGCATATTGGTTTCACAAGTCCAAATTTCCTGGGCATCATCACCGGCCAATTCGCAATCTACTTCATTTGCCATTTCGATGACGCTGACAATTTTGCGAACCTGTCGCTGGCTGGCAGGAACGTATTCAACTTCTGTGTCCCAGGTGAATTCTTCAAATTCCCAAACGTAACGATTGTCATCACGATAAGGGATTCGTAAGCGTTCGAGGATGCGTAAACTGGGTACAGCTTTGCGTGACTGGAATAGATGGAAAACTTCTAAGCCCATGTTCCAGCAAAATTGATTGTTGTCCTGATTCTCTTCTATCTGTTCATGGAATGTTGTGGCAAAGACGTTGAGTTCGTCATCATCCGAACGTACTTCTCTGTCCATTAACATTAATACAAAGTGCTCGATAACTGGCATCGCATCGTGTTCGGATTTTTCTTCATACTCTAATACTAGCAACGAGCGCCATAACTTATACAGCCCAGGGAAATCCTTTATCGCTTTATATTCAACACGCGCATCTTCTATTAAGCCAATAAAAAACATTTGTGCGGGACTGAGTTCTTCGGCTGAAATAGGTGAAGTGGAATAACACATGTGCGATGCCATGTGAGCAGCAGTAGCACGATACAGCTCTAAGCCTGGGATAACCTTATCGTCATTGATTTTTATATCATCAACGGCATCAGGCATGTGTAATATGCGATGTTCAATGTAAGGTCTAAAATCATCAAAGTCTGCACCGGTCGGACGAATAAAAAAATCACGACCCCATAAAGCACGTAGATAAAAATTTAATTTTCGTTGTACTTTATTAAACAAAACCCCAGCGCGCTCTTTTTGGAACATCGCTTTTGAATCAGCTGATTCAAGATTGAAGTAGGCGGTGAGATTATTAAAATCACGGCGGTAAGCCTGTGCGCCAAAGTTTGCCCAGCGACGTAAACCGCTTAAAGTTAATTTTCCGAGCAACTCATCAATGTGATTAAGCATCGGGCGCAATCCGCGCGCAGCAGTCGACGCTAACTGGTGAATAAATAAAAGATAACCGCGGAATAATTCGGCATCGCCGAAATTACGCGCAGCGGTCGGCAGGCTGGCAAGCAGCAATGAAATGACTTCGCCAGACGTCATGGAAGATAATTTCATCGCCGCGGTGACGCAGTCCAGAATAACGTCTTCGCCAACTTCTTTTACGACTAATGGGATTTCTTCGATATAGGTAATGACAACATCACCACCCCTGCCTAAGTTGTGTAGCGATACCGCGCCGTCCATGTAGTTTTTTAGACCTGTTGGCGACATGATGCGCGCAGCATCATGAAAAGTACTATCCAGCAGGTCGCGTATTTCAGGTACGCTTTCCAGAAATTCATCGTAGTCTTCGAGTTTGACTGACATATATTCTTCTACCTAATTTCTCTCACCCCAGCCCTCCACAAAGGGAGAGGCGGCGTAGAGTTTAGCTATGCTTTGTTCATTTTAAATCCCTCTCCCTTTGGGAGAAGGATTTGTTTGGTGTTAGCCGAAGAACGTTTGTACTGCTGCATCTAATGTATCACGCATATCCGGATCATCCGTCAACGGTGTAACCATTGTCATCATACAAGCTGCCTGTGGCTCAACACCTTTGCTGATCAACTGACCTGCGTAGACTAATAGGCGTGTTGAAATACCTTCGTCCAGTCCGTGACCTTTCAGATTACGCGCACGATGTGAAATCTGAACTAATTTTTCAGCGGTTGCTTTATCAACGCCAGATTCTTTCACTACGATAGCGACTTCAATAGTTTCTTCAGGGTAATCAAAATCCAAAGCACCAAAACGTTGCTTGGTTGATTGCTTAAGGTCTTTCATCATACTCTGGTAGCCAGGGTTATATGAAATCACTAATTGAAAGTCTTCATGTGCCTCTACCAGTTCGCCCTTTTTATCAAGCGGTAAGGAGCGACGATGGTCGGTGAGAGGATGAATAACAACTGTCGTATCCTGACGCGCCTCAACGATTTCATCGAGGTAACAGATCGCACCAATACGTGCTGCTGTGGTCAGCGGACCATCCTGCCATTTAGTCCCATCGGCGTCTAACAGGAAGCGACCGACCAAATCAGATGCGGTCATGTCTTCGTTACAGGCCACCGTGATTAATGGGCGCCCCAGTTTATAGGCGATGTATTCCACAAAGCGTGATTTACCACATCCGGTTGGGCCTTTTAGCATCATTGGCATACGGGCATTATAAGCAGCCTCATATAACTCGATTTCCTTGCCTACCGGCTCGTAATAGGGCTCATCTTTGATAATGTATTGTTGTGAATCTACTGTGTTTTCAGACATGACACACCTTTATTTCTATTCGGTTAATTGTTTAAGTAGCAGGTTTTAACCAGCCTCAGTTAACTATGCTTCGTCTTCTGTTTCCTGTTCGCCGGTCCATCCAGCTGCGCGCGCTTTTTTCATCGCTTCGCCGTGAATTTTTTGATGACGTTCAAACAGGTCTTTGGGTAAATGGCTAACCATGCAACCGTATTTGTCCCATTCATCATTGACTTTATTTAATAATGCATCAATGCCACCGAGTTGCCAACCTTCACAGGTTTCTGCATCATCCAGTAAACCGAAAACTCTGGCATCGCGAATTAATTTACCAATGGTGGTCATACCGCCATTTATATCGTTATCAAGGCCTATATAAGTTTGAGCTTTTGTCATAATTTAATTATTCAATATGTATACGGTTTATGCTTTTTTCATGCTGCCTAATACCAATATAGAGCTATCAATAAAGGCAACATGAAAAAAGCCCCTGTCTGCGATGCAGGTCAGGGGCTCATGCTTACGATAAGCAAGTATTACCCTGCGTTTTCACAAGCTTGATTGCTACCTAGACAGAAACGCCGCGGTAAACAACCATTGCTGTACCAGCAGACTGTGCAAAGTTATCAAAGCCTAACAGACGAACGTGGTTGTCTGGATGGGCTTTATGACAAGCATCTAGTTCAGCAATGATAGCGTCTACGTCTGTTTCACCAAACAAAGGCAGTTTCCACATGTACCAGTAGTTGCTCATTGCATGCTCTGGTTCTGTGTGTTCGATACCTGGGTTCCAGCCTTTATCAACAATATACTGAATTTGAGCGCGTTTAGACTCTTCAGTTAATGGTGGAAGGTATGAAAAAGTTTCGTATTTACGGCTTACGGCTGCATCGCCCAAGCTTGATTCGTAATCTTGTACATCACTCATTGTGAGTTACTCCAAAATAATTTATTAATGCGTAAAAGTGTTAGATAGTGCACTCTGGCAAGGCGCGAAAAGGTGAAGTGTATTTATCAATACATGAGCCTTTTCAGCAACGCCGCCAGAGCGCTCTAGACGACGCTTTTATTTGTGTGCTACGTCAATCTTGTCAACCGTATCAAATTCGAATTTGATCTCTTTCCAGGTTTCCATTGCAATCGCAAGTTCTGGGCTATGTTTAGCAGCTTTCTGAAGGATATCTTTACCTTCTTTCTCAAGCTCAACACCCTGGTTACGTGCTTCAACACAAGCTTCGACAGCAACACGGTTTGCAGCCGCACCCGCAGCGTTACCCCAAGGGTGACCTAATGTACCACCACCGAACTGAAGACAGGAGTCATCGCCGAAGATGCTAACAAGTGCAGGCATGTGCCAAACGTGAATACCACCAGATGCAACTGGAATTACGCCAGGCATAGAACCCCAATCCTGGTCGAAGAATAAACCGCGTGAACGATCTTCTTTAATGAATGAATCGCGCATTGTGTCGATCCAACCAAGCGTTGCGTCACGGTCGCCTTCCAATTTACCAACAACAGTACCTGAATGAAGGTGATCACCGCCAGACAAACGAAGCACTTTAGTTAGTACGCGGAAGTGAATACCGTGGTGCGGGTTGCGGTCAAGAACCGCATGCATAGCACGGTGAATGTGTAACAACATACCGTTGTCCTGACACCATTGTGCCAAACCCGTGTTTGCTGTTAAACCACCTGTTAGGTAGTCATGCATGATGATAGGTGCGCCAAGTTCTTTCGCGTATTCAGCACGTTTCATCATTTCATCAAATGTAGGCGCGGTAACGTTTAAGTAATGACCTTTACGCTCACCCGTTTCAGCTTCTGCTTTATGAATCGCTTCCATGACGAAATCAAAACGAGCTCTCCAACGCATGAAGGGTTGTGAGTTAACGTTTTCGTCATCTTTCGTGAAATCAAGACCGCCGCGCAAACCTTCGTAACAAGCACGACCGTAGTTTTTCGCAGAAAGACCCAATTTAGGTTTAATAGTACAACCCAGGAAAGGGCGACCGTATTTGTTCAGGATGTCACGTTCAACTTGAATACCCTGTGGTGGACCATTACAAGTCATTACGTAAGCAATTGGGAAACGGATATCTTCTAAACGAAGTGCACGTAGTGCTTTAAAGCCAAATACGTTACCCACTAAAGAAGTCAGTACGTTTACAACAGAGCCTTCTTCGAAAAGATCGATTGGGTAAGCAACGAATGCGTAAAAACAAGTGTCATCACCTGGAACGTCTTCGATTGCGTAACAACGGCCTTTGTAGTAATCAAGGTCAGTTAAGAGATCAGTCCACACTGTCGTCCATGTACCCGTTGAAGATTCAGCAGCTACCGCAGCAGCCACTTCTTCACGAGGCACACCGTCTTGTGGTGTGATTTTGAAAACAGCCAGAATATCTGTTTCCTTAACTGTGTAATCTGGTGTCCAATACGTTTCACGGTACTCTTTTACGCCCGCGCTATAGGTTTTAGCCATTGTCTGTCTCCTAAATTATAAAAAGCACTTCGTTAAACTAAAAACCGCTAACAAAGCATTGATCGAAAAAATAAACCATACAAAATTTCAGTGCGGTGATTCTATATGAAAACACAACCATAATCATATTCAATATTATTGATGCTCACCATAAGTAAATACTTATGTATGAAGCTATCCACCATAAACCCCCCTTTCATATCCTTGAAGTCAGCCATAGTTTTACAAATGAATGGCATACGCAGTCATCACCTGATCATAGTAGCCGTCAGGGAAAATGCAAAGTAAACTCAACAAATGCCAAAAAAAACACAGGAACCTCGATGACCGGTCACCGCAGCCCCATCTCAAGCCTTCTCGGCTCTTTTCAGATGCTACCCGTCTCCATGCGCTACAGCCTGTTTGTTCCTCGTCTTTATAATCTCGCCAAATCACTGGGCTTCGAGCAGGGCAAGATCATGCCATCGCGGGCATTTTGCTCGGACGAGAGCCAGGGTTATCCTATCATATTGATTGCCAAGCATTTTGGCTCATTTCCCTTCAATCATGGGCTAGTGGGAGGCGTGGTGGCTACTGATCGCCACGGCCCTTACGCGCATCATGGGCAGGATCTGGTGATGATTCAGGCCAGCCACGTCGGTTACGACCCGAAATCGGGGGCATTTGGCGTCTACCGCCGGCTCCAGACTGAACATCAGGAAGAAACCACGAGCTGCGGCAAAATCTGTGGCGCACTGGACAGGTACCTGGATGACTATGCGTTTGCCAAGAGTAATATCTTACTGCGCAAGGGGGAAACGGGCCCGGAAATTGTCATTGATAATCAACTGCATAATGCCGACAGAAATCAAGGCCTGATCCTTAAAATGGAAGATATTGTTGAAATGGATTCAACCGGCAACCCGATTGTGAGACATTCTCTAAGCACCTCAAAAACGTTTCTACCCTCATCAGCCCTGCTCGATCATCTAAAAGCCTATGAGTGGAAAGCGGGAAAAGGCGAGCCTATAGGCGAACATCTGCTCCCTGATATGTTTTTCTTCCGTAGGCAAACGGCTATGCAGCAGGAAGAGGGCCGAGATCACCTTGAAAATAATTTGATCGATGTCATGCCACATATCGTCACGTCTGATTCACCCGCCCTGACGGCTGCTCAGGCAAATACCCAGGTAGAATTCGATCGTGCATTCCGGACTATCGTGCAACACGACGCTTACCGAGGGAAAAATGTCATGTTCGTTTCTGGATTGAACGTGGATATCTCACCTGGCAAAGACCAGCGTTTCCCATTGACGAAATTCATTCCCTGGGCTGCTTACGTCAAAGATACTCACGACAACCACTGGACCTGGGAGCAAACGGAACTGTTCGAAAAGCTGAACGCACAGTCTCCAGCCAACCCTGACAAGGTTGACCTGGAATCAGCCATCCAGGCCATGGAGAATGCAGAAGAGATATTGTTGCCTTTTTAACATCGCTGAACACCCTTTACGCGGCAAGAGTGGAAGGCACTTTCAAAGAATTTAATCTCAATCCAGGCGTGTATCTTTCTACCAACTATAAGAAAATGACTGCTCCGCACTTCGTCTTAATTATTGTACTCTCATACCAGATTAGAGATACTCATCTCTATATGAAAGCAGAAATATATTTTTTTATGTCGACGCCTGATACAGAGGCCTTTCTCAAAGAGGCTAAAAAGCTGATCGATTCGATTGAAGCGCACGGTGAATCCAGCGTATTTATTATCGGTGATTGTCAGATCGAGTATCTACCTTCCATCATGATAGAAAACTCACTTCTGACAGGATCAATTGCCATAGATTCTGGCGGTATCGATAACGGTTGCACACAATACCTGAGGGCAAACAAAGCCTATAAAGCTTTACGCAACTGGATTAAGAAAGGCTACTATAGTCGGCTCTGTACCTGGACAGAAGGCGAAGATATGCAAACCACTTCCTCTCGCACGCGTGATTTGTGGCTAGGGCCTGATGCGAAACAAAACAAAGAATCAAATAACGACATGCAGCTACGCCTCTCTTTGACGAGCAACATGCGGTTTGATCTGGCGCCAGAAACAAACACCATGGGCGGCATTAAACCCAAACCTGAAAAGAAGAAAAAATGACAGCCAGGATACGGTAATAAATCAGGATAAACCAAGCACCATTCTTATTATTAATAACAAACCCGGCAATGTCAGAGCATGATCGCCGCCGTTGGCGGCAGATTACAGGTAATGCTACCTGCAAATATTTCTGTTTGTGGTATATTCACACAGTAAAATCAATGATGAACAAAGCACCGCTCGTCACCACATTCTAAACACGTACACTCATGCATGTATTAACCATATTACTGGGCATGCCGCTTCTCGGAACGGTACTGATCACTTTTTGGCCGACACAAAGCCGAAAGCAAATCCACGCCATTGCGATTACAACGTCCGTTGTAACCCTGGCTCTGGCATGGAGCCTGCTGCTAAATTTCGATTTCTCCACCGCTGATCTGCAATTTAGCCACATTACACCCTGGAACACGAGACTGGGCACTTCCTTTGCGCTGGGCATCGATGGCATTTCTTATCCAATGGTGTTGCTCGCTACATTGCTCTGCTTTATAGCAATTCTAATATCCAACACAATCAACACCAATTTCAAAGCCTATTTTTCCCTGATGCTGATTCTGGAAACTGCGATGCTGGGTGTTTTTATGGCGCAGGACTGGTCGCTGTTTTATATTTTCTGGGAGCTCACACTGATCCCATTATTTTTCCTGATTGATCGCTGGGGTGGAAAACGCAAACATCAGGCAGCGCTGAACTTTGTGCTATACACAATGGGCGGCTCAGTATTCATGCTGATTAGTCTGCTTGTTGTCTTTGACGCGATTCCGGGGCATTCCTTCTATATAGAAGATGTTGCTACAGGCGCTCGGTTATTGCCCCAACACACGCAGGTACTGATTTTCCTGGGCTTACTGTTTGGCTTTGGCGTCAAAATGCCCATCTTTCCCCTACATGGCTGGTTACCACTTGCACATGTTGAAGCCCCTAGCCCAGTCAGTATTTTGCTTTCGGGGGTTTTGCTGAAAATGGGTTCGTACGGTTTAATCCGCGCAGTGACTATGCTGCCAGAAGCGGCGATGGCACTGCAAAATATATTAGCAGGACTTGCTCTGTTCAGCCTGATTTATGGTGGCCTGCTGGCCTGGAGACAAACCGACCTGAAAGCCATGATCGCTTATTCATCGATCAGTCACATGGGGATTGTTCTGCTAGGCATTGCTTCGCTCAATACAGCCGGCCTCACCGGCGCAGTGATGCAAATGGTCGCACACGGCCTGGTCGCGGGCGCTCTCTTTCTCCTCATCGGCCTGCTCTACGAACGAACGAACACCCGTGATATCAACCACTACAGTTCGCTGATTCAGGTCACCCCAAGATTTGCTTTCTTCACCTCTTTAGCATTACTGGCAGGCATGGGCATACCCGGCACGGCCGGTTTCATTGCAGAACTGCATACTCTCATCGGCGGCTTTGAGCGCTGGGGCTGGGTTGTCTTGATTGTGAGTGTCGGCGTCATGATCAGTGCGGCCTATGCACTGCGTACACTGGGCCGCCTGTTTACCGGACCGGTACGACCAGACATGTACAAAATACAGGATTTGCAACGATCAGAAGTTGCTGCAGCAAGCGTGCTGTCAGCCTTTATTGTCATCATCGGCATAGCGCCTCACTCTGTACTGGCAATGATCTCAGCATCGGTTGCAGAGCTAAGTAACGTCTTTTCCGGACTGGTATTATGAAAGCAATTCAGAGCTCCCACGAAGATTTATTTAAACGCCTGCAACAGGCGATTAAACAAATGGAGCAGGTGCTTCCTGGCCAGGCATCCATTAAAGACTTTGTACACCACAACACCTTGCATGGGTTTGAGCACCTGCCTTTCCAGGAAGCCGTAGAAAAGGCCTGCAAGATTACCGGCAATCATGGCTACCTGCCGGAAAAGCAATGTCGAGCGTTATATCACGAAGGCCGAATTACACAGACTGGCCTGAAAACTGCGATCGAAGGCACACCCGCACTGAAAGCCAATGAGCTGATATTCAAATCTGAAAGCCGTGACATTTCACGATCAGATATCTATCTAACTCGACTGCTACACCCGATTAAAGCCGTCACTGGGTGCCAGATTAACTGGGAACTTGGCGAGATGAAAGCGCTACAGACATTTCAATCCGACGTCGACAGCACCGCCCGTGATCGCGTACTCACCAGCACGAAAATGGAAGAGCATGAGGCAATCAACGACCTCTGGTCTGCCTGCCTGCACATCCTTGATCTTGACCACTTCATTGCACACCCGGAAGACATGCTGGACCTGACCCCGGAAAAAGCACAAAGCATGCTTTCTCAGATGGTACCCGACGTCGATCACCCCGAAGGCCAGCCGGTGATCGATGCGCTGATTCGCAAGCAGGCTCACCAGGAAATTGAAAAACTGTTCGGTCAGGTAGGTGACAGGCTGACATTAGAAGGCATGCTTAAGCAGCTAACTGGCGAAGACATGCTCGAAGAAATGCGCCCTGTGCTGGTGCGCTATATGGCAGCCTTTCTTGACCAGGGCTTTTCCGCCTGGCCCGGGCCTGGACGAGAAGCTGGCTTCTATAGCTTCTGGCGAAAAAGCGCCGCCAAAGATATTGCACGTGTTTTTGATGATTTTCCCGACTGGTCCGACACGCTTGAAGCCCTGCCTGAAGATGCCTTTGATACTGTCATCATTGAATTACGCTGGCTCGGTCTGGACGAAGAAAAGTGGGAAGGCTATCTGCAGCGCCTGGCACTCGAGCTGCCGGGGTGGTCCGGTATGTTTCTGTGGCGCCATAATCGCCCGGGATACGCCGACCTCGACACCGTTAACGTCAATATGATCGATTACCTTGCCGTACGCTTAGTGATGGAGCGTCTGTTTGCCCAGCGCCTCTGTCGAAATTTATGGCAAATCGAAGCAAGCCTGGACGTCATTCGCTGGTATTTTAATCACCATTTACCCGAATTTCTGGTGCGACAAAATTTTTATAATACGCATTTGCCCGAGTATTTATCGACCCTGGCACAACACCACTTAAGCTGCTCCGATGTCTGCAATACGGACGACCAGCAGTGGTGGCATCTTGCCCATCTCATCTGGACATGGCGACATAGCATCTCCAAAGGCAACCCGAATGGCCACAACCTGTTCAGCAGTGGCTGGCCCTTATTTCGACTGTCGCAACACCTTGGCCTGTGCGGTGCTGAAATACGCAAATTGAACATGACGCAGGTCGACATGATTTTTGAGTGCCTGAAAACCATGGACGCACAACAGGCAGGCTTTCTCTGGCTACAGGCCTACGAACAACACTACCGTGATCAATTTTTCAATGGGGTGAAAAATAATCATCGACGTGGGCGCTGGAGCACCCGTGATAGCCGACCCGATGCTCAGATTGTTTTCTGCATGGATGACCGCGAAGAAGGCATTCGACGCCATCTGGAAGAACATAATCCTGGCATCGAGACGTTGGGTGCTGGCGGGTTTTTTGGTCTGCCGATTAACTGGCGTGGACTGGACGATGAGCAGATCACCCCATTGTGCCCTGTCGTGGTGACGCCCTCCCATGAAATTCGCGAACTACCGAAGAAACACGCCGAACCGTTACTGAAAAAACATCAACGACGACGCAGCATACGCCTGAGGTTACAGGACCTCATTTTCCATGAAACCCGGCGTAATTTGCTAGCTACCTCACTTCTCATTTTTATCAGCGCCCCAATCACCTTGCCTATTCTCGCTACAAAAACCTTTGCCTATGGAAAATTTGGTCGCTGGCTGGATAAAACTCGCAAGACATTTGACCTGCAGGTTCCATCCGATATCACAATTAATGCCGCAGATCCTGAACAGGCTGCCACACCAGAAACACCTCGTATTGGCTTAACGGATACCGAACAGGCGGATCGTGTAGAATCCTTTCTGCGCACTGTCGGACTCACAAATACGTTCGCTCCCTTTCTTGTCATGATGGGCCATGGCTCAATTAGCCAGAATAACCCTCACCTTGCCGCTTACGATTGCGGCGCCTGCAGTGGCCGCCATGGCGGCCCTAATGCGCGGGCGTTTGCAGCCATTGCCAATCGGCCTGCCATACGCCAAATATTACGCGAGCGCGGCATCAAACTCCCGGATGACGCCTGGGTGCTGGGCGCAGAACACAATACCTGCGATGAAGTCATCGAATGGTATGACCAGGATCAGATTCCTTCCGCGCTGCAGGGCGGTTTTACCCAGCTGAAAAAAGATTTATATATTGCAACGCTCGGCTCTGCACATGAACGCTCTCGACGCCTCGCATCTGCACCCAAAGGAACCTCCAGAAAGGCAGCGTTAAATCATATTTTTGGCCGCAGTAAAGATTTCAGTCAGGCGCGACCAGAACTCGGTCATGCGACCAATGCCGCCGCCATTATCGGCCGTCGCTCAATCAGTCAAGGCGCTTTTTTTGATCGCCGGGTATTCCTAATCTCGTACGACCCCACTCAAGATCCGGATGGCAACATCGTCGAGGCGATACTGCTGACGGCCGGGCCGGTGGGTGCAGGGATTAACCTGGAATATTATTTCTCAACAGTCAATAACGAACACTATGGCTGCGGATCCAAAGTCACCCATAACGTGACCGGGCTGCTCGGCGTTATGCAAGGCACAACCAGCGACCTGCGCACGGGTCTGCCGAAACAGATGATTGAGATTCACGAGGCCATGCGGCTTCAGGTTCTAGTTGAAGCGACGGTGGAAACACTGACTAAAATCTATATGCGTCAGCCACCACTGCAGGAACTTGTTGGCAATGGCTGGCTACTGCTGAGTGCAATACACCCTGAAACGGGAGAGATCAGCGTCTTCAAACCAGAAGAAGGCTTCGCCCTCTGGGACAATCCAGTGACACCAGTCCCTGTCGTCGCAAACTCTACGCAACACTATCAAGGCCATCACGAGCCGCTAGCTCCCGCCCTGATCGAAATCACAAAGGAAGCGAAACATCATGCTTAATCTGATGGCCGCTATGATTCCTGCATTACCCGCAATCGCGGCATTGTGGGTTGCCGCAGGTTTTGTGCTCGGAAATAACCGTGGCGAATCAGGCGAAGCACAGACTCGACGAGTCGTCCTTAGCGCTGCCACACTGTCTTTTATATTGCTGCTGTGTATTGACCTGCTGAGTTTATTTCATGGGAAACTACCGGGGGAATTGCAGCTGTTTCCATGGCTCAACAGCGGCGACTATCAGGTAAACATCAGCTTCCTGCTTGATGGCCTTGGCCTGATCATGGCGCACCTGGTCAGCCTGCTACTCCTGATCACACTGCACTTCTCGGTAAACTATCTGCATCGTGAAGCAGGTTACCAGCGATTTTTTATCATCATGAGCCTGTTTACCAGCGCCATGTTGTTAATCGTTATGGCGGGGAATACCGTGCTGACATTTGTCGGCTGGGAACTTGCTGGCGTCTGTTCTTATTTATTGATTGCTTATTCACACGAAAAAACTACGACCACAATTAACGCAACCCGCGCGTTTGTCACCAACAAAGTTGGTGATGCCGGGTTCCTGCTTAGCATCATTCTGTCTTTCTTCTGGATTAGCAGCACAGAATGGAATGACATCTTCACTAAGGCAGGTGAGCTTGACGGACTACAGGCCGGGTTAATTGCCACTGGATTGCTTATTGCCGCCATGGCCAAGTCAGCCCAGATTCCTTTTACTCCCTGGATCGCGCGAGCACTTGAAGGCCCCACCCCTTCCAGCGCCATTTTTTACGGGGCATTAATGGTACATGCCGGAGTTTATCTGGTGATACGAATGGAACCCTTACTGTCACATACACCCGAGTTGCTATGGATGATCGCACTGGCGGGCGCAGCAACGGCAATCTACGGGTTTATCGGTGGCCTCGTTCAAAGTGACATCAAAAGCGCCCTGATGTTTTCAACGACCGGGCAGGTCGGCCTGATGTTTTTCGCCTGTGGCCTGGGCTGGTTTGAATTCGCAACCTGGCACCTTATCGCACACGCTATCTGGCGCGCCTACCATTTCCTCAGCTCACCAGCACTCATGCACCTGCTGCCCGATCACAGCCGTTTCATCCCCGCCTGGCTACAAAAAAGACGCCGGACATACACCGCTGCCTTGCAACGTTTCTGGCTGGAACACATCACTGACTGGTTGCTAGTGAAACCGATTCTCGCCTTATCAAAGGATGCGCAAACTTTTGATCAACAGGTTGTCAATCGCCTCTTTGGGCTACCCGGTTCCATCGGTGCTGTTTCATCGTTGGCACAATGGGAAGAGCAAAAACACGCGCACAGTACGCAACTTGATGGCGACTCTGGAGATATTGGACGCGGTCGTGGCTTGATCGGAAAGCTAATGGAATGGATTGCCTCGCTTCTGCACTGGTTCGAAGAACATCTGGTTCTTAAAGGCGGCGATGACGGCATACTGCAAGCCGTTGTCCGCGTAGGCGAAGCGTTAACCAAGGTCGATGAAATGCTTAGCCGACCTCGCTACCTGCTATTGATGTTATTACTGACTTTCGTGGTCATCCTCTAATGGGCATACCTGAACTTCACTGGTCGACGCAATTAGCGTACCCCATTCTGACAAGTATTCAGCTACTGCCTCTCATTGCAATCCTTGCGACCCTTGTTTTACGCAACTCGAGAGTATTGCTTGCCACCGGCATCCTGTTTGCTCTCGCTGAATTAGTGCTCACGATCAATCTCTATTACGCACTGGAAGGAAAAACTGCCGGTTTGCAGTTATCCGAACGCTTTGTCCTCCTGCATCCTCTGGTCTATCATGCCGCTGTCGACGGAATATCCGTCCTCTTCATGCTAATGACATCTGTTCTTACCCTGCTCATTGTCCTCTACGCACACGCGCGAAAGGTTGAGCACCTCGCTAAATTTCTTGCGTTTGTTTTTGCTATCGAAGCCTCACTGCAAAGCCTCTTTTGCACACAGGATATTTTGTGGTTCACTCTCGCCTCGGCTGCCGAAATAATATTAATTGCCTATGTCCTCAAACACTGGGCAAATGCACCGAAAGAAGAGCTTGCCCTGCATCGCTACCTGCAGTTCATGGGAACCGGGTTGCTATTATTATTCCTTGGTGTCTTTATCCTTGGCTGGAACTATGCCGAATTACATAACGGAGTCTGGTCGTTTGAGTTACATAACCTCATGGGCCAGCCACTACCGGAGACACTCTCCGTTGCGATCTTCTTTTTACTATTTTACGGGCTGGCGATTCGCATTCCCTTATTTCCACTACACGGTTGGCTGCCTCTCATTGCTGAGCACGGCACCGTTGCCGTCGCAGGCGTCTTTTTACTCGGCTTAAAAACCGGCATATACGGATTATTACGCTTTGTATTTCCACTGGTACCAGATGCTGTTAAAGCCTGGAATGAGTGGGTTATCGCGTTCGCTGTTATCGGCATTTTTTACGCCGCTCTACTGGCACTCATGCAAACAAACATGCGACGCCTACTGGCATTTGCCGTTGTCAGTCACACCAGCGTTGTCGTAATTGGCCTATTTACACTGAACAATCTAGGCTTCCAGGGCGGTATTATGCTATCAGTCAATTTTGGCCTGGCAACTGCCGGATTATTGTTTATGACAGGCTTTATTTATCGCCGTACTCGAACTTTATCACTCCCCCGACTGGGTAATTTATTTGACCAGTTCCCGGTGATAGGTACCGCTTTCCTGATCGCGGGCTTATCCATTATTGGCATGCCAGGCACGCCTGGATTCGACGCAGCACATTTAATGATGGAAGCCTCTATTCAACGTTTTGGTGCATTAGTCACTATCGCCGCCGCATTAGGCAACGTCGCCGCTGCTGGCTTCTTGCTATGGTCTTTCCAACGCGCCTTTCTGACACCACCGGCTATTGAACCCAAAACCAGAAAACTGGAACCAGCAACACTAATGGAACGGGTCATGGCTATTGCGGTTATTGTCATGCTACTCGGTGTCGGCTTTTATTCTGAGCCCTGGTTAAAATTAATCGAATCGTCGCTGGGTGGCCTCAATGCTATTTATTCAGGCACAGAAATCCCGGCAGATGGCATTGTTCCACAACACTCAATCGATTAACGGACCATTTTTCTCATGTTTAACAGCTTGCCATTAATCAGCCTCATCTTAATTACTTTGCCAATAGGGGCAGCCCTTATCTGGCTCGTACCCAATGTCAGGTATGTCCGTTGGATCGCCCTGCTAACTGCACTCGTTGACCTTCTCCTAGCAATCAGTATCGTGGCCGGTTTTGACAGCCAGACAGCAGACTTTCAGTATACAGAACGAATAGAATGGATCCCCACTCTTGGGATTCAATATCATGTGGGTGTTGATGGCATTTCTGTTTTATTTCTTCCATTAACTGTCCTTCTTTTTAACGGTATTTTAATCGCATCGTGGAATAGCGTAACCACATTACCTCGCCTCTACTACACACTCTTACTGCTACTCGAAAGTGCCACTCTGGGGATTTTCTGCGCCCTGGATACCATGTTATTTTTCTTTTTCTGGGAGCTGACCTTAATCCCGATTTATTTTCTTATCAGCTTATGGGGAATTGGCGCTCACAGACGCTATGCTGCTGTGAAGTACACGCTATTTATGATGGCAGGAGGTATTCCCCTGCTCTTTGGCTTCCTCTTACTGGCTTTTAATCATGCAAACATCAACAACAGCGGATTGCCCGAAGGCTTAATCTTTGATTACACCGTGCTTCTGACTGAAAGCCTGCCAGCCGATATGCAGGCGCTGGTTTTCTTTTTATTGCTCCTTGGTTTTCTCATCAAAGTGCCTGTTTTCCCCTTCCATACCTGGTTACCTACGGTTGCAATGGAAGGCCCCGCTGCCATCGCAGCGATCATGACCGGTTTAAAACTGGGCGCATACGGACTGATTCGGTTTACCTTGCCATTGGCCCCACAGGCCGCAGCTGACTACCACTGGCTGCTTGCTGGCCTGGGTGTTGTCGGTATCCTCTACGGCGCACTCACCGCACTGGCACAAACTAACTTGCGCCGCATGCTGGCATTTTCAAGCATCAGCCATGTGGGTCTTGTAGTCCTGGGCATCTCATCATTCAATATCAATGGTATTCAAGGTGCGCTGTTTCAATTACTGAGCTTCACTCTGGTCTCTGGCGGCATCTTCCTGTTAACCGGTTTTTTACATCAACGGACAGGATCAACAGACGTTATTCGCCTCGGTGGTATCGCTTCAGCTATGCCGCTACTTGCTGCGTTTTACTTCTTCTTTGGACTCGCCAGCATGGGCATTCCCGGCACCAGCGGGTTTCCCGCCGAGCTCTTATTGATTATGAGTGCACTGTCCTCACATACCGGAGCCGGACTCGCCGCCCTGTTTGCCATCATCATCGGCGCAGGCTATTTTCTCAATATTTATCGACGGGCATTTATGGGGCCGGTTACAAATGATGTGATTGGCGATGCGCTGGATTTGCGTTTCCGGGAGCTTGCAATAATATCAGTGTTAGCGGTATTAATTTTACTGCTCGGCCTTTGGCCAAACGGCGTACTGGATATTATTCGTGTTTCGAGTGAAGCCTGGATTGCTCGATGGCAGTAGGACCTGGCATCCCTTCTCTCAAAAAAACAAAGGCTCGCCTTTTACGCCCGGGTGGTTTTAGTCTCCTGGGATTTACATCATCCAATGGCCTCCACTTATTCAAGTGAAACCCAAAAGCATACGCACGAACAACACAACAACACTACAGGTATCCGTCGGCATCCTGGTTAAGCCTAATGGTCAAGTGTTAATGGCGCAACGCCCGCCAGGTAAACCCTCGGCAGGATACTGGGAATTTCCAGGTGGTAAAATTGAAACCGGAGAAACCCCTGAAGCCGCATTAAGCCGAGAACTCCACGAAGAGCTGGGTATCGATATTCAACAAGCCTTCCCCTGGCTGAATTTTCAATACAACTACCCTGACCGACAGGTACATCTTCATTTTTACCGGATAACAAATTGGTCAGGTGAACCAGAGGGCAGAGAAGGCCAGAAACTAAGCTGGCAAAACCCTAATCACGTTAGCGTATCGCCGCTATTACCGGCCAATCATCAGTTAATGCACACACTCACTCTTCCAGACACCTACGCGATTACCTATGCATCAAAAACAGGCGCAGCTGATTTTCTGGAAAAACTCGACTCCGCTCTACAGCGTGGCATACAGTTGATCCAGGTAAGAGAACCACGCATGAAAAAGCAGGAACTCATACTGTTCTCGCAGCAAGTTATCGCTGCTGCGAAACCTTACAACGCACGTGTCCTGATCAATGGCGATGAACAGTTGGTGCGATCAGTCAACGCAGATGGCATCCATCTACCCAGCCGGCAATTAATGAACGCCAGCACGCGACCCGACTTTTCGCTTTGTGCAGCATCCTGCCATAACATTGAAGAACTACATAAAGCCGTAGACCTTGATCTCGATTTTGTCGTCCTGTCACCCGTACTTCCTACAGCAAGCCATCCGGGTAAACCCACACT
>JAZGER010000258.1:0-6097 GCA_036478835.1 Gammaproteobacteria bacterium
TTGAACAGGCGAAGCAGTCAGCTGCCCCAATCATCAATGAAAACACCCAGCTCTGGGGGCCCGTCCCGGCTCCGATGGAACGCCGTGCCGGTCGTTACCGTGCGCAACTCATTATTCAATCAATAGACCGAAAATCAATACAGACTTTACTGAAACGCTGGGTCCCCCTGCTGGGCAGGAATAAACAAACGAAGGTGCGTTGGTCAATCGATGTGGATCCGCAGGATATGCTGTAGGAAATACTGAGGCTAAGAATGTCACAGAATGCTCACCAAGTGTGATAGCGTAAAAACAACTACTCATTCAGAATACTAATCTCATGTTTTTCTAAAATATCAAGCAGTAGTTTCCGATTTTCCGGTAATGCAAAATTCTGGTTATGTCCACCCACCGTTTTGACTAAAAACTTTGGCTGCGATGCTACCTTATACAGAGCATCTGCATGACGAGCGGGAATAATTTTATCCGCCTCGCTGTGCAAAATATAAACAGGTACGGGTGCAATATCAGTTATAACATCCAACGGCCGATACCGATTACTGATCAACAGTGACAGTGGCCAGCGGAGTAACCCTGTCAGCCAGTGTTGTGATAAAATATCTCGCGTTACCCGGCGGTAATCGCTAAACGCATTGGCTGTTATTAATGCAGTGACTTCCGCCCTGCCCTCAAGCCTGGCCATTGCGGTTATCGCCAGGCTACCACCCAGACTGTGGCCAAGCACAAACAATTTCAACCCCGACTCTCTGGCAGCGTTAACGGCATATTTCAGCATCTGAACAGAATCCTCTACTACACCGTTAATTTCCGGAATTCCATCGGATTGCCCATAGCCACGGTAGTCAAAAAGATAGACTTCATACCCTTTCTCGGGTAGCCAGAAAACAGAGCCGACATGTGAACTGATATTTTCGCCATTACCGTGAAAGAACAATAAAATGCCTTTGGATTTTCCATGCGCGGGCAGGCGCCAGCCATGCAAACGCATATCCTGCTCAATATAAATATTCTCAACAGCTAGCCCATGCTCGACGGGATTAAACAGAGCTTCTCTAACCGGTTGAAAAAGGAAATGAGTACAGCCCGTGGCAATCAGTAGTACAACCGTGATAAATACAGACTTGAGCACAGCTAAAAATACCATTGCAGCATCAATTCAGCCTGAGTAAAGCGGTTGTCTCTCTCATCTCGGCTTTCCAGCGAATAACGAATCGCGCTTTGCTTGCCCAGAGGGAAACTTTGCCGCCATTTTGCCGAATAAAAAGAGTCCGTTTCTCCCAGCGCAAAACGTAAACCGCTAGCCGATAGCTCAGCAGTAGAACGCCTGAAAAAAAACAGCAGGCCTGCTGAAGCACCGGCGCCTAGACTGTAATTATCTTCAAATCGTCTGGCAACTTTCAGCTGTCCTTTAGCCAGTACGTAAACCAGGTGATTACCAAAAACAGTATAACTGGCACCAGCCCCACCATTGATTTGTACCCCGTTAGTCTCACCTTGTCGTGTCAACATACGTTTAAACCCGGTATCAACACCCCAGGAAATGGGTTTAAAAAATGGGTTACGTGGCGTCAACGATAATATATTGATAAGAGATAAACGATCGAGCTGGAAACGGCTACCGTCAGTAAAAAAGCGTCCGCGAAAATCCAGGAAGTTGATTTGTGATCCTGGCGAATAACCGGGTAACGGATCCAGAATATCATGGTAGGCAGGCCTGAACCTGACCGAGAGATAGGTTTCATTATCAACGCTGCCAAGTCCGAATGAGAGTCTGGTTGTATCGTGCCCTTCTTCTGGCTGGGCTTTTGGTCTAATCAGATCAGGCCAGACATTCCCTGGAGGCAGCTTGCTCCTTGCCAACAGCAACTGGTAATTTTGCCCCGCTCGCTGATCCCTTTCCGATGCATTTTTTAACGCGCGATAACGCGCATAATCATAGGACAACTCTAACACTCTGGATTGCGTGATATCGTCATAACTGGCCACACTCTCTATGACTGCATTACCTGTCGCTAATCCAAAAACCAGGCCTTCCTGTTTCTGATTAAGATGAGAAAGACGTTGCTTGATGACTGACGTCGTCGACGCGCGGTAAGCTGGCGTCCCCGCCAGGCCTGCCTCAACCACAACGCGTACCGTATCAGAAGGTATCGCCTTGATTGAAAAGCCTTCGGTTAGCTGCAAGCCCGGCCTGGCAACTTCCAGGAGAGAGAGCACATGATAGGAGCAATTTTCAGTAATAAAGTAATAGTCAAACTTGATGTTTCGAACTTCCCAGGCGTGGCGTAGTAACTGCTCAATTTCATGTGTTTCCAGTTTGAGCTTGTATTCCCAGATATCACGATTTTCTAGATCACTGTATTTTTTTATTTTTTCATAATAGGGAACGATGGAAAAACTACCAGGATAGCCACCAAATAGACCTTTGTAAGCGTAGGATAATCCTGCATCATTACCATTAACATCCGCCGCATAATTCAGCGCATACGCCGCCAGTGGGCTATCTTTTCTATGGTCAGAGGGTGTAATACGCAATAAGGTATGCCCAAACATGGATGATGGCGCATTCATGTAAGCGGCTGGAAATACCAACGTTATCTCACTGGCACTGATATTTTTCTGCCACTGCTGTAACAATTCACACCGCTGTTCAGGTAAACGGTTGTTATCAAAATTGAGTTTCTGCTTTAACCAGTGATACCGCGCAGGAAAGCGACATTGCGGGTGCTCATCACCTGGCGTATCGATAAAAAAAGCACGAAGTGTTGCATCCATCTCTCTGGCTGGTGCAGTTTTCCCCTGAGGGTCATTAAAAAAATCCGGGTCATCCGCCTGGCTGACAAAATGAGTTTTGAATAACTTGGGCTTATAGTGCCCCAGTGAATACCAGTAAGGATCTGTATCCAGGTGCGCTTCTCGGGCTTTCAGGATTAATTGATCTACGTATGGTGGTGACTGATATACGGCTACATCTGCACTTGAATTATCAACACAAGCTAGCTGAACAAGGGTAACGGTTACAAACAAAAAAAGATAATGTAGGTTCATAATAGACGGTCAGGAAAAAAAGACCCCATATCCAGAAAACCGTATATGGGGTCATTAACAAACCAGACACGAAACGCCTGTTAGCAAAATTAGCTAACGTATTTGGTCAGTGTACTGTCTTGCTTCATCATGTTGATTACAGCAGCGATAACATCTTCACTGCTAACATCAGAACGATCAAAAATCGTCGCAAAGTTGGCCTGTGTCAGGCTAACAAATTGCTGCTGATCCTGTTGACTGATGCCCATCAGATTAGCTAACGTTGCAACAGACTCACCCTGACCTGTAGCCATATCGCGAGCAACCTTTTCCATATTCTGATCCAGGAAGTCACTGGCGGCCACTGAAAGCGGCTGATTAACATCACAGCCAGCTGTACCCGAAGTCATACCAAAAAGCTGGTTTGCAAGGACTCCATTGGTTGTTCCTGCCATAACATGATGGGCAAGGCCACTTTTTCCTTCGAACAACTGAGACCCCCAGCCACAACCTGGCCCACTTTCAGCAAAAACAGTCAACGGGGTTGCTATCAGAGCGATAGTCAGTAGTGTTTTTTTCATTTGATTACTCCTTAATGCCTACAGTTAATTTTCTGTATAGATTTACATATCAATTGCCAGCCTAATGTAATGCTATCTGGCTCAATTGTCTATTTTTACACTCAAGCTAGTCCGATTTAACTTAAGTAGTGCAGGACAATACTGGCAACTAGATAAATCCAGATGAATCCAGGCATTTCCTCATCATTCCATATCACCAGTAGTTGATTAGTTCAGGTGCTCCCGAGGAAAAGGATTCAAACGTATGGTTACAACGTTGGTATTGCGTCACTGGAGGCCGCCAGGATAAGTGCTCACCACTTAGTAAAAATTATAGCGTATGCCCACACTGAAAAAATTAATATCTTCTTCAACATTCGTGATTTCAGCCTCGAGATTTATCTGGGGGGCAACTTTATAGCCAATACCTACTCCGGCAGATACACCATTATCGGACTCCGACCCATGCGAATCTCTGTCTCTTTCCACTCGGAGCAAGCCGATACGTGCTTTACCATAGACCTGAGGGGTAAAGTCCAGCTTACCCGTCAGATAAAGCGCCTGCGTATCGATACTAAAATCATTGTCATTAACATCGCCATCACTTAGCGATGTTGTAAATTCGGCTTCGGCGCCAAACGTTGCTGCATCGGCGCTGAAATCATAGCCTAATGTGAAACCGCCATTCAATGGATTAGAGTCCGCACCATCTTCATCCATAAAACCCAGTGAAACGCCGGCATAAGGGCCGACGGCAAAACAGGCTGAAGACCCGATCAACAGTGAAAACACCATACAACCACGACTAAAATGCTTCATTCTTTCTCTCCAGATAGATTGTTCTAGATAAACACCCTGAAGCAGATCTACTCCATTGGGGGTAAATATACCACTATTGCTTCGCCACAACAGCAGATGTTGTATCCAGCGCGCAGTCACGGATAATAGAGGCCTTGCGACTCAGAAAATGGTTCCATGAAACAACACTTAATCGAATTAGTCTCTGCTGCCCTGGATAGTTTAAAACAGGCCGGCGATATTCCCACCGATCACCAGACACATCTGGTGATCGAGCGCACGAAAAACCGTGAGCATGGTGATTTTGCCTGCAATGTCGCTATGACGCTAGCCAAAATTGCTCGCTGCAAACCCCGTGACCTGGCTGAAAAACTGGTCAGCGCATTACCGGCATCTGATCGGGTTCGTCAAACGGATATTGCCGGGCCCGGCTTTATTAATTTCCATCTGCATAATCAGGCCTGGTACCAGGTCGTCAGGGACATATTGTCTGAAGGAGAGCGCTACGGGCTCAGCGACATTGGAGCCAACAAGTCCATCCAGGTTGAATTTGTTTCCGCTAACCCTACTGGCCCGCTGCATGTAGGTCACGGTCGCGGGGCTGCCTATGGTGCGACCGTAGCCGATCTACTGGAAGCTATTGGCTACAAGGTCCACAGGGAATACTACGTTAATGATGCGGGTCGGCAAATGGATATTCTGGCGACGAGCGTTTATCTACGCTATCTCGATTTATGTGGCGAAGAAGTCCGCTTCCCTGTCAATGGCTACAAGGGCGATTACGTCTGGGATATTGCTGCCAGCCTGCACCGTAAACACAGCGATGCCTTGCGCCACACGATGCTTGAAATGCTGACCGATGTGGCTGCTGATGAATCGGAGAATGACGGCGACAAGGAGGCCCATATCGATGGCCTTATCCTGAATACCAAGCAGCTGCTGGGCGATGAAAATTACCGCGATGTTTTTAATCAGGGGCTGGAACAGATCCTTGAAAACATCAAGCAAGACCTAAAAGAATTTGGCGTCGTATACGATGAGTGGTTTTCTGAAAGAATCTTAACCGATTCTGGTGCTGTCGAACGTGCCATTGAACGCCTGCAAAATGCGGGTCACTTATATAAAGATAAGGGGGCCACCTGGTTTCGATCAACTGATTTTGGCGATGAAAAAGACCGTGTGGTGGTTCGTGACAATGGGCAAACCACGTATTTTGCCTCTGATATTGCCTACCATATCAACAAACTGGAACGGGGTTTCGACCAGGTTATTGATATCTGGGGCGCTGACCATCACGGCTATATCCCACGTGTAAAAGCGGCACTCACCGCTCTGGATGAAGATGCCGACAAGCTGAAGGTTCTTCTTGTACAGTTCGCCATTCTCTATAGTGGTGGCCAGAAGATGCAGATGTCTACTCGCTCTGGCGAATTTGTTACCTTGCGTGAGTTGCGCCACGAAGTCAGTAACGATGCCGCGCGTTTCTTTTATGTCATGAGAAAGTGTGAACAGCACATGGACTTTGATATGGATCTCGCTAAATCCCAGTCGAGCGATAATCCCGTCTATTATATTCAATACGCACATGCTCGAGTCATCAGTGTGATTAATCAGCTCAAAGACAAGGGAATGACATGGGATGCACAGGCAGGTCAGCAACAACTCGCGTTATTAACACAGGCGCATGAAACGGAGCTTATGATCAACCTGTC